>CAXTPL010000036.1:0-12573 GCA_964246065.1 uncultured Acidobacteriaceae bacterium | reverse complement strand
GTTGTTCGGGCTGGCCTCCGCGGTGGGGGCGGCGCCGGCCCCCCCCCGCGAGGCCGGCGATATCGGCGCGATCGAGAAGCATGGCGTGGCAACCGGGCGCTTTGCGCTGAACCCGTTTAACGGCGAGCGGGTGCCGGTGTGGGTAGCAAACTATGTGCTGGCCGACTATGGGACCGGCGCGGTGATGAGCGTGCCTGCGCACGATGCTCGCGACTACGAGTTTGCGACCAAGTACGGGCTGGAGGTGCGGGTGGTGGTGGCTCCGCCGGCCGGTGAGCAGCCGGGCGAGTTGCCGTACACGGCCGACGTCGGCATGCTGGTTCACTCAGGCAGCTATAGCGGCCTTTCGCCGGCTGAGGCGCGGCGCGCCATGGCCCGTTTTGCTGAGGAGAATGGATTTGGCAAGGCGACGGTTACGTATCGTTTAAAGGACTGGGGTGTGAGCCGGCAGCGGTACTGGGGCACGCCCATCCCGATGCTGTACTGCGAGCGAGACGGCATTGTGCCGGTGCCGGAGAGTGAGTTGCCGGTGCTGCTGCCGGAGAACGTGCAGATCACGCAACAGGGTGGGTCGCCGCTGGGCAAGCTGGCGGAGTTCGTCAACGCCACCTGCCCTGCGTGTGGCGGGCCCGCCCGGCGCGAGACCGATACGATGGATACGTTTGTCGACTCTTCCTGGTACTTTTACCGCTACACGAGCGCGAAGGACAGCACGGCACCATTTGATACAGCTGCTGTAGCGTATTGGTTTCCTATCGACCAATACATTGGCGGGGTTGAGCACGCGATCTTGCACTTGATCTATTCACGGTTCTGGACGCGAGTGATGCGCGACCTTGGTTTGATCACCAACAGCGAGCCGGCGGCGCGACTGTTTACCCAGGGCATGGTCATCAAGAACGGCGCCAAGATGTCCAAGTCCAAGGGCAACGTGGTTTCGCCGGACGAGATGATTGCGCGCTACGGGGCGGATGCAACGCGAATGTACTCGTTATTCGCGGCGCCGCCCGATCGTGATCTGGACTGGCAGGAGGATGGAGTAGCCGGGGTGAGCCGGTTTCTGGGCAAGGTGTACAGGTTTGTCACGCGGCATGCGCAGGCCGCGGCCGGCACCGGTGCGACGCTCCCGGGGTTGCTCACGACTGAAGAGCAGGGTGTGCTGCGCAAGCTGCACCAGACCATAGCGAAGATCACCGAGGACTTCAGCGTTCGGTGGCACTTCAACACGTGCATTGCGGCGATCATGGAGCTGGTAAACACGCTGAACGCGGCTGAGCCGGCACTGGAGGCAGGCCGCGTTTCAGCGCCTGTGCTGGGGCACGTGTTAGAGCGGCTGATCCTGCTGCTGGCGCCATTTGCGCCCTTCCTGAGCTGTGAGCTGTGGGAGCTGACCGGGCACACGTCCGGGCTGCTGCGTACGCCCTGGCCAGCGTACGACGAAGCGCTGATCCGCGAAGATGAAGTGGAGTTCCCGGTGCAAATCAGCGGCAAGCTGCGTGCGATCGTCAAGGTCGCAGCCGGGGCAGATGCGGCGGTGTACCAGGCGGCGGCGCTGGCCGATGAAAAGGTGCAGGCCGGGCTTGCCGGCCGGCAGGTGGTCAAGGTGATCGTGGTGCCAGGCAAGATGGTCAACCTGGTTGTCAAATAAATGCCCGCGCAGGGAGCAGCGGAGAAGCGACACTCTGCGAAGGAGATGGCCTTGCGTGTCGCGATCAAGCCGCCGAGCACCTTTTTCGACGTGGTCGCAGCCTGTTGGCGGCGCCCCGGGCTGCTGATGCTTGAACTCGCCTGGCGCTGGGCCGCCGGGGGCTTTCTGGCGGCAGTGTACGGGGTAGAAGTTGAGCGCATTGCGCAGGCCACCGGGGCAGCCATCACATCGACCGGGCTGTTCAACGCGAGCCTCGAAGCGACGATCCAGGACCCCACGCAGCTTTCTGTTGCCATGGCAAGCACGCTCGCAATCCTCAAGCCCTGGGTGATGCACGCAGCGCTTGGGCTGGCGCCGCTGGCGCTGTTTACCTGGGTGGGGGCATTTGCGCTGGGGCGCACGGCATTGCTGCGGCGCTGGGACCCGGCGCTGCCCTCGCGCGGGTGGCTGCTGGCTGTGTGCGAGGCCGTGCGGCTGCTGGCGTTGGTGGCCTTTTCGGCCTTGTGGTACGCGGCGCTGCAGTGGTCAGCTCGCATTGCGCTGGGGCCTGCCAGCGAGGCAGCCGCCGCAGGCACCGGCGCCCAGGCCGATCCCAACCTGGTGCTTTATTGCGCGCTGGTGATCAGCATTACGGTAGGGTTGTTTTCCTTGTGGTCTGTGCTCAGCTGGTCGCTCCTGGCAGCGCCGTTGGTAGCACTGGTCGAGCAGTGCTCGTTTGGGCGCGGGTTTGTACGGGCGATCGAGGTCCGCCGGGTTCGCGGCCGACTGGTTGAAGTCAACCTGGCCATGGCGGTGATCAAGGTAGGGCTGGTAGTGCTGGCGGTGGTGCTTTCCGCTACGCCGCTGCCGTTTGAGTCGATCATGCAGGGCTGGCCGCTGTATGCGTGGTGGGCCTTTGTTACCCTGCTCTACCTGGCGGCTTCAGACTTTTTCAAACTGGCGCGGCTGTTCGCCTTTCTTGAGCAGGTGCGGACCTGATGGAGGTTCAGCGCTGCTGCGGCGCCTGTTTACACTAGCAGTGTGGATACTTCTTCAATCGTCATCCTGGATTTCGGCTCGCAATACACGCAGCTGATTGCGCGCCGCATTCGCGAGCAGAACGTTTCCTCCGTGGTACTGCCATGCACGGCCGGCACGACGGAGATCCTCGCGCTGCATCCGCGAGGGCTTATTCTTTCGGGCGGCCCATCATCGGTATATGACGCGGATGCCCCGGCGGCCGATCCTGCGAGCCTGGCGCTGGGGCTGCCGGTGCTGGGTATCTGCTACGGATTGCAGTTTATCGTGCATCACCTGGGCGGCAAGGTGCGGCCGGCCGCGAAGCGGGAGTACGGCCACGCGGAAGTTTCGCTCGTTTACGGGCCGGGGGAGGTGCCGACGCCGCTTTTTACCGGTCTGGATGTCGCACGGCGACGAGGCATTGGAGTTGCCGCAGGGCTTCCTTGTTACGGCAAAGACCGCCCATGCCCTCGCCGGCATTGCCGACGAGCAGCGGCGCATCTGGGCGGTGCAGTTTCATCCAGAGGTGCACCACACGCGAGACGGCGCGGCCCTGCTGCGGAACTTCATCTTCGGTATCTGCGGCGCGGCCGCCGACTGGACCCCGGAGCACTTCATCACGGAAACGATCGCGAGCGTTCGCACGCAGGTAGGCAGCGGGCATGCGCTTTGCGCGATCTCGGGCGGGGTAGACTCCTCGGTAGCGGCGGTGCTGGTGCATCGGGCGATAGGAGACCAGCTCACCTGCGTGTTTGTCGATAATGGCGTGCTGCGCAAGGACGAGTTTCGCAAGGTACAGGCCAACCTGCGCGGCAAGCTAGGGCTCAACCTGGTCGCGGTGGATGCTTCTGAGCGCTTCCTCGCAAGGCTTGCCGGGGTAACGGACCCGGAAGCGAAACGTAAGGCGATCGGGCGCGAGTTCATTGCGGTCTTCGACGATGAGGCGCACAAGATCCTGGAGCGCACAGGCGGCGTGGACTGGCTGGTGCAAGGCACGCTCTATCCGGACGTGATCGAGTCCTCGTCGGTCAAGGGACCCTCGCAGACGATCAAGAGCCACCACAATGTGGGCGGCCTACCGGAGACCATGCGGATGAAGTTGATCGAACCGCTGCGCGACCTCTTCAAGGATGAAGTACGGAGGATAGGGCGCGAACTTGGCATGCCGGAGGACATCCTCGGGCGCCAACCTTTTCCGGGGCCTGGGCTCGCGGTGCGCATCCTGGGCGAAGTGACGGCTGAACGTGTGGCGACCTTGCAGGAGGCGGACGATATTGTCGTTTCTGAGATCAAGGCGGCAGGGCTTTATGGCCAGATCTGGCAATCGTTTGCAGTGCTGTTGCCGATAAAGAGCGTGGGCGTGATGGGCGACCAGCGCACCTATGCAGCCACTTGCGCGATCCGTGCGGTGCACTCTGAAGACGGGATGACGGCGGACTGGGTTCCGCTGCCTTATGAAGTGTTAAAGCGTATCTCGAGCCGCATTGTGAATGAGGTGCGTGGCATCAATCGCGTCGTCTACGACATTACTTCAAAGCCTCCTGGCACCATCGAGTGGGAGTAGGCGCGGCGCCCGCGCTGGAACTGCGGCGCCGGCAGATATTTTCTTCGATGCCTAAGCAGACTCTGCTTCTTCCGATGCCAAGGTGCATCCTACCGGGTAACAGAGCTACTTAGCGAGGCACCGCCGACAGGCGGCGTGAGCGCTTGGCTCGCGGAGGCATTGAGGTATGAGCAGTTTGCAGGGCCGGGTGGCAATTGTGACAGGGGCAAGCTCTGGGATCGGACAGGGCATTGCAGAGCGGCTGGGTGCGCAGGGCGCGTCTGTGGTCATTGACTATGTGGGTGCGGCTGACGGTGCGCAGCAGACGTTGGATAAGGTTACAGCTGCCGGCGGAAAAGGCGTTATTGTTGAGGCGGACGTTTCCAAGATGGGTGACGTGCAGGCCCTGGTTGAGAAAGCCTGGAGTGAGTACGGCAGCGCAGACATCCTGGTGAATAATGCCGGTGTAGAAAAGAAGTCGGCATTCTGGGATACGACCGAGGCAGATTACGACCTGGTTCTGCAGGTGAACCTGAAGGGAGTATTTTTCCTGACGCAGGCCTTTGTAAGAAAGCTGCGGGACGCCAAGAAGACCGGCCGCATCATCAATATCAGTTCCGTGCATGAAGATATGGTATTTCCTACCTTTGCTACCTACTGCGTAAGTAAAGGCGGCTTGCGGATGTTGATGCGTGACCTGGCGGTGGAGCTTGGCCCGCTCGGCATCACGGTCAACAACGTAGCCCCCGGGGCTATCGAGACCCCGATCAACAGCGCCTTGATGGCGAACAAGGAAGAGCTGGAAGCGCTGACCAAAAATATACCTTTGGGCAGAATGGGTTCGGTTGCCGATGTTGCTTCGCTGGTAGGCTTTCTCGCTTCAGACGAGGCAAGCTATGTGACCGGTGCGACCTACCTTGTCGATGGCGGCCTTTCGCGCAGCTATCACGAGCAATAGCCGTGGCGCAGCGCATAGAGGATTACGCAGTCATCGGTGATTGTGAAACGGCTGCGCTCGTGGGCAGCAACGGCTCCATCGATTGGCTGTGCTGGCCTGACTTCGCCTCTGACGCCTGCCTGGCGTCTCTGCTGGGCGACGAGCAAAACGGCTTTTGGCGGCTTGCTCCCGCAGACGGCAGCGATGCCTTTGCTCCGGATGGCGCGTGGACGACGACGCGCCGTTACGCGGGCGACACCCTGATCCTTCAAACTACTTTTACCAGCGGCACCGACGCCGTGTGTATCTCCGACTTCATGCCGGTACGTTCCGGCCACGCGCACCTCCTGCGGATCGTGGAGTGTCGCAGCGGCACAGTGCCGATGAGGATGGAACTGGCGGTACGGTTCGGCTATGGCAAGATTGTGCCTTGGGTAACGCATGCAGACGGGGGTGTGAAGTGCGTGGCGGGGCCTGATCTCGTCATGCTCCAAAGCCCGGTGCCCACGCATGGAGCAGGTCCGAAGACGGTCGCCTCCTTCACCATGCAGGCGGGCGAGCGGCTGGCGTTTTCATTAAGCTATGGCTCTTCTTCAGGGCCGAAGCCGATCGCGATCCAGGCCGAAGCAGCATGGGCAAAGACTAAAGAGGTATGGGGTGCCTGGGCTGCGAAGAGTGCTCCCTCCGGGCGATACGGTGAGGCGGTCCGGCGCTCCCTGATCACCCTGAAGGCTTTATCGTTTCGCCCAACGGGCGGCGTAGCTGCTGCTGTAACCACCTCACTGCCGGAGGCGATCGGAGGCCCGCGCAACTGGGATTATCGCTACTGCTGGCTGCGCGACTCTACCTTTACCTTGCTTGCGCTGATGAACGGCGGCTACTACCAGGAGGCTTACGCGTGGGAGAAATGGCTGCTCCGCGCAATCGCCGGAAGCCCGGAACAGATTCAAATCATGTATGGAATACGCGGCGAGCGCCACTTGATGGAGTGGGAAGTACCGTGGCTGGCCGGTTATGAGCAATCACGTCCCGTTAGGGTAGGAAATGCCGCCGCCGAGCAGTTACAGCTCGATATCTATGGCGAAGTTATGGATGCTTTCTTCCATGCCATGCACAACGGAAGGCAGCAGCCGCCTGAAGACTTCGATCTACAGTGTGCCCTGATCGAGCATTTGGGGCAGATATGGCAGCAGCCGGATCAAGGCATATGGGAGTCTCGCTCCGGTCCGCAGCAGTTCACTTACTCCAAAATGATGGTGTGGGTAGCTTTCGACCGCGCCATTCAGATAGCCGAAGCCAACGGGCGCAAGGCTCCTCTGGATAAGTGGAAGGCGACGCGGCAGCAGGTGCACGATGAGATATGTGCGCGCGCCTACAACCAGAAGCTGGGAGCGTTTACGCAGATGTATGAGTCTGACGAGCTCGACTCCTCGCTGCTGCTGATGCCGGCAGTCGGTTTTCTTCCGCCTGAGGACCCCCGGGTACGCGGGACCATTGAAGCAATCGAGAAAAAGCTGATGCGCAATGGGTTGCTGCTCCGCTATGACACGAGTAAGTCCGACGACGGTCTGCCGCCGGGCGAAGGCGTTTTCCTGGCCTGCTCTTTCTGGATGGTGACCTGCTTGAAGATGATCGGTCGCGAAGCTGATGCACGCGAGCTCTTCGAGCGGCTGCTCACGCTGCGCAACGACGTCGGCCTGCTTGCCGAGGAGTACGACGTGGACCGAAAGCGCCAGGTAGGCAACTTCCCCCAGGCTTTCTCGCATATCGCGCTGGTCAACGCAGCGTTTGAGTTAGAAGCGCCCAATGAGCAGGTGCGCCATCGGCGGCATCGCAAGCCGCGTACTGCGCAGGCTGCGGAGCAGAAAACCGGACAGGCGAGTTCGCCGCTGGATCCTAACGGAAACCATTTATCAAGCGAAATTGAAAGGTAAGCAGACAATGCATGTATTCAAAGTGTGGGCACCAAAAGCAGAGCGGGTGGATGTGAAAGCCGGCGCGGAGACTGTCGCACTGGAGAAGCAGGACGGCGGCTGGTGGGCGCGGAGCGTGGAAAGCGCAGGCCCTGGCACAGAGTACGCGTTTATGCTCGATGGAAAGGATCAGGCGATGCCTGATCCACGTTCCGCATTTCAGCCGAACGGGGTAAACGGCGCTTCGTGCGTCGTGGACCACGAGGCGTTTGCGTGGACAGACCAGGCCTGGCATGCGCGGCCGCTGCAGAGCGCAATTATTTACGAGCTGCACGTGGGTACCTTTACCGAAGAGGGAACGTGTGACGCGGCACTCGCGAAGCTGGGCTACCTGAAGGAGCTCGGCATCACGCATGTCGAGCTCCTGCCGTTTGCCGAGTTTCCTGGAGTGCATGGCTGGGGGTATGACGGTGTGGATCTGTTTGCGCCGCACGCCGCATATGGCGGCCCTGACGGGCTGAAGCGCTTTGTGGATGCGTGCCATGCACAAGGCCTGGCTGTCCTCATGGACGTGGTGTACAACCACTTTGGTCCCTCTGGAAATTACGTAGGTAGCTTTGGTCCCTACTTTACCGACGCACATAAGACGCCCTGGGGAGACGCAGTCAACCTTGAAGATGGCGGCAGCTACGAGGTGCGGCGATTTTTCTGCGACAACGCGCTGATGTGGCTACGCGACTACCACATGGACGGATTGCGCCTGGACGCCGTGCACGCCTACATGGACCGCTCGGCCATCAACTTTATGGAGCAGCTGGCTACCGAGGTAAGAGCGCTGGAAGGATTGACCGGAAGGCACTATTCGCTAATTGCGGAGAGCGACCTGAACGATCCTCGTTTGATTACGCCCCGCGAGGTGCAGGGGTACGGCCTTGATGCGCAATGGAGCGATGATTTCCATCATGCGATAGTGGCGCTGCTTACCGGCGACCGCAGCGGGTACTATGCCGACTTCGGCGACTTTGCCGACTTAGGCAAGGCCCTTACCGAGGTGTTTGTCTACGACGGGCAGTACTCTGAGTTTCGCGAGCGGGTGCACGGTCGTTCCGCGCATGGCATACCGGGGTGGCGGTTCCTAGGCTACTCGCAAAATCACGATCAGGTAGGAAACCGGGCCAAGGGCGAGCGGTTGGAGCATTTTACCAGCCCCGCACATGCAAAGATAGCGGCGGCACTTACCCTGACGGCACCCTTTTTGCCCATGCTATTCCAGGGCGAGGAGTTTGCGGCATCTTCACCTTTCCAATACTTTACCGACCATGAAGATAAGGAACTGGGCAAGCTGGTCTCTGAAGGGCGCAAGAAGGAGTTTGCCGCGTTCGGGTGGGATCCGGAAGATATCCCAGACCCGCAGGATGAGTCGACGGTAAAGAATTCAAAGCTGAAGTGGGAAGAACTGGCGCAGCCTAAGCATGCCGACATGCTGGAGTGGTACAAGCGCTTGATAGCCTTGCGGAAGGCGCATCCGGAGCTTACCGACGGGCAGATGGACCAGGTGGACGTCGACTTCGACGAAGAAGATCGCTGGTTCTCCATGCAGCGGGGCGGTTTGGTGGTGATCTTTACGCTGGACGAGGAAGGTTACTCGGCCGACCTGGAAGAGGGCGTGGAGCTTGTCCTTGGTTCCGATCCCGGCGTCAAGGTTGAGGATGGCGAGTTGACCATCCCCGGTGTCGGCGTTGCTATCCTGTCTGTGGCTTGATTCCGTAGACATGGAATAAAGACCGCGGTAACTTCATTAACCTAGCGCAGCGGGGCTGGCAGGAGTGACTGCCAGCCCCGCACTTTTTGCGCGCGGGCTAGGAAGCATGGTGCGCAGGACCTCGCCGGCAAGCACCAGGACGGGCGCAGCGCCGGGCTCCACGTCGGCAAGCGCGGCAAGGGTAGTGTGCTGCACATGCTGATCCGGGTGGGCTGCGCGGGAGATCACCGCGCACGGCAGTGAGGCCGGCAAGCCTTCGGCGCGCCACTCCGCTGCCAGCGCCGCGAGGTCGCGGCCCGGCATATAAATTGCACGTGTGGGCTGATGGAGCTCGTTTGAGGGGCTGTCAGTAGCTGCGTGGTGCCCGCTTGAAAGCAGGATGCTTGAAGCAGCGCGTCGGTCGGTAAGTGAGCAGGGAAGGGCAGCTGCCGCAGCAAAGGCAGCCGTGATGCCAGGCACGACCTCAAACGCGAGCCCCGCTGTGCGGAGCGCGTCCATCTCTTCATTCGCCCGGCCAAAGACGAGCGGGTCGCCGCTCTTGAGCCGTGCCACGGCAAGGCCGCGTCGAGCACTGTCGATCATGAGTTGGTGGATGCCGGCTTGCGTAATGCTCTTGTGCCCGCAGCGTTTGCCTACGTTGAGTATGGACGCCTGCGGACCGGCAAGGGCAAGAATGGTTTGCGGAACAAGGTCGTCGTGGAGCAGTACATCCACTGAGGCGAGAAGGCGCGCGGCCTTGACGGTGAGCAACTCAGGGTCGCCGGGGCCGGCGCCAATCAAATAGACCTTACCAGATGGGACGGTCATGAGCTTTCTTGGGCGCGGCCTTACCGATGAGTGCGACCGGGAGGCTTCCATCTTCAATGGACGTGGGGCCAGGGTGATCTGCGGGTCCTTCGCCCGTCACGGGATCGACACTGTTGTGCGAGCGGAGCCAGGGTCGGGGAGGAAAGGCATGCTCGCGCGCGGGGCACGTAGGAGACTCGCAAACAGGAAGGCGACTGAGCTGGGCCAGGAGCTGCTTGCGATCTTCTCCGGCGGGGTAGGCCTCCAGAACCTCGCGGCGCAGTACGCCCAGCCGGCACAGCCACGGGCCGAGTTCGTGCGGCAGCAGCGCGTCGATCTCTGCGCGCAGGCGCTGAGCCACCGAGGGGCTTTCGCCGGCGGTGGAGATGGCGATCTGCAGCTTGCCGCGCGCGACCACCGAGCCATAGTAAAAGTCGCAGTGCGGGGGGTCGTCGACCGCGTTGCAAAGGATGTTGTGCCGGACGGCCAGGCGATACACATGCTGATTGACGTGTGCATAATTTGTGCCGGCGACAATAACAAATGCGCCTTCTATGTCCGAGTCCTGGAACTCACGCCGGTGCCAGGTGATGGCCCGCTGCTCGGCAAGGCGCACCACCTCAGGGCGAGCCCATGGCGCCACCACCGAGACACGCGCCAGCGCGTGCACGAGGCTTTCGATTTTGCCCGTGGCCACCTCGCCTGCGCCGACGACGAGGCAGGGCCGCCCTTCAAGCTTGAGAAAGACGGGCAGCAGGCTCATGCGTCTGCGGGCACGCCGGGGGTTGCGGTGTCGCGCTCGACTGGCGCTAATGCTTCGCCGGCTAACTGCGCGCGCAGCTCTTCACTGGAGTGGCGCGCAAAGTAGGTACGCAGGTTTTCTTCCGGCCGGCGAGTCCCCTGGTAGGTGGTGAGGAGGCGCTCAATGGCTGAGGGAACCTCCGCTGCGGGGATGCGGTAGCCGACTGGGCGGCCGGTCGCAGCATGCGCGCCGACCGAGCCGCCTACGCAGAAGTAGTACGCATCGACCAATGCGCCTTCGTGCTTGATCTTCTTGCCTTCTATGCCGATGTCGGCAATCCAGTGCTGGCCGCAGCTGTTGGGGCACCCGGTCACGTGCAGCTTCAGCTGCTGATCAAAGCCCGGGATGCGTTCTTCGAGTTCATCGACAAGCCAGCGGGTGAATCCCTTGGTCTCGGTGATGGCGAGCTTGCAAAACTCCGTCCCGGTGCAGGCGATAGCGCCGCGCCAGAAGGCCGAGCCTTCCACGCGAAGGTCGATCTTGCGCAGCTCCTCGGTAAGTTCTGCCGCGCGGGGTGTGGGTATGTTGACGAAGACGAGGTTCTGCATCACCGTGGTGCGCAGGTGGCCATTGCCAAAGCGCTCGGCGAGCTCGGCTGCGGCGGCAAGCTGGTCTCCGGTAAGGCGGCCGCGTAGCACAGAAACGCCGATGTAGCTGAGGCCCGGCTGCTTTTGCGCGTGGATGCCGACATGGTCGCGATAGATATCGTCCGGCACCTGTTCAGCAGCGGCCGGATCGAGTTTGTAACCGAGGCGGTTCTCTATCTCTGTAAGGAACCCGCCCGCGGTCCAGTTGTGGCGCATAAAGAGATATTTCAGCCGGGCGCGGTCGCGATTTTCGCGCAGGACCTGCTGGTCGCGGAAGATCTCAGCAACGACGCGGGCTACCGCGACCGCCTGGTCTGGGCGCACAAAGCAGTCCAATTTCAGGGCCAGATGCGGTTCCTTGGACAGGCCGCCGCCCACGCGCAGCGAAAAGCCGACATCGCTTGTGCCATCGGCCAAAGTGCGCCGCACGCCGGTCATGCCGATGTCGTTAATCTCCGGATAGGAGCACCAGACCGGACAGCCGGTGACGGTGATTTTGAACTTGCGCGGCAGGTTGTAAAGCTCTGCGTTGCCGACAAGGTGGTGCTGAATCTCCGTCGCAATGCCGGAAGCGTCGAAGAGTTCAGCATGATCGATGCCGGCGAGGGGGCAGCCGGTTACATTGCGCACAACATCGCCGCAGGCCCCGCGCGGGGAGAGCCCGATGGCGTCGAGCGCGTCGACGATCTCTGGAAGCGCCTCGATGGTGAGCCAATGAAGCTGAATGTTCTGGCGGACGGTGATGTCTGCCAGGTTGCGTGCATGTTTTTTTGTAATCTCTGCGATGACGCGAAGCTGGTGGGCTGTGAGCAGGCCGGCAGGCATCGCGATGCGGAGCATAAAGTATGCCGTCGTTACGCCTTCGCCGCCCTTGCCGCCGGTCATCCCCGCGCCGTCGCCCTGGGTGTAGATGCCCCACCATTTGAAGTATGCCGAAGCCCACTCGGGCAGCACGCTGGAGCGGCCCTGGCGCGCGAACTGGCGCACCTCATCGAAGACCTCCCAGGGGTTTTTCTCGCGCTTGAGGCGTTCCATGCGCTCCGCTTTCGACTCTTTCAAGGGGGCGGCGATCGGTGCTTCGGGCATTTCGGCAAACTCCAGGGGTGAAGAGAAAAGCCCGCGCGGCTGGGCCAGGCGGGCTTTTCTGTGAACTGGAAAAAGGAACTGCGGGTCAGTTCAAAGGCAAGCCGGTGCCCAGGTGAGCACAACAGCTGCAACAAGGGTAGAGCGCGCCTGACATGCTCCAAGGATACTGACGCACTCGGCGGTGCGTCAATCTCGGTAGGCGCCCCGGGGCCAGGCAGCCATTGATGCTGGAAACACCCCGAGTCGCGCACGGGGCGGGGTGTGCCGCGGTGCCAATGCGTGGGGCGCGGGTATCAAAGTGCGGGCAAGGGCCGCCAGCCTGCGCAGGCGGCGCTGCAAGCCGGTTAAAAGGTGAAGGTGGTTTGCAGAAAGATGCGGCGGCTCGCCGACCCGGAGGAAAAAATCTGCCCGGCCAGGGCATTCGACTTGCCGAAGTCGGGCGAGTCGAGTGTACCCACGGGAGGTGCATAGTTGATGACGTTGAACAGATTCAGAGCCTGCGCGTTGAAG
>CAXTPL010000035.1:20330-22537 GCA_964246065.1 uncultured Acidobacteriaceae bacterium | reverse complement strand
GGTTGATTTGGTTTCCACATCGCGGTCGTATTTCCTTTCCTCTGGTGAAGCTGCAATCTTGTTGGTCGCTGCGGCGTTTCTCTCTAAAAAACACTCTGGCGGGTCGCGCGGCTTTACGCAAGGCCCCGGCGCGCGCCGTGGCAGGTGAGGGCTCCCCTAATGGCATCTTAAACAGTACACCCGGCAAATTGCACGATACGTTCCATCTTTTCGCGCCGCAGGCTCCGCAGGCGCCAATGCGGCCTCGGCTGAAACGCATGGCTGGCCCGCAAGCCGCTAGGATGACAGGCAGAAGGAGCTCCCTGACCGATGACAGATCGAGAACTGCTGCGCCTCGTTGAGCGAGCCCCGGGCGGCCGTGCCGGATACAAGCAGCTTGTGCGTGAGCTTGGCCTGGGCGGCGGACGGGAGCGGCGCCTGCTGCTAGAACACCTGGCTCGCCTGACAGCCGCCGGACAGCTTATCAAGGTCGATCGCGAGCAGTGGGCCTTGGCCCGCGTCGCCGCGACCAGGGACAACCTGGTGGCGGGTCGGCTGGACCTGCATCGGGATGGCTTTGGCTTTGTGCGCGTGACGGCGGAGCGACGTGGGCCGGGGAGAGCCGGAGCCGCCGGTGGAGCGCCTGGGGGAGCCAGGGCGCAGACCGGCGATGTGTTTATTCCGCCGACCGAGATCAACAGCGCCATGCAGGGCGACCAGGTCCTTGTTGAGCTGGAGCCGCCGAGGGCAGACGGGCGTGCCTCAGGCAGAATCCTCCGCGTGCTGACCCGGCGCAACCCGACCGTGGTTGGAACCTTTCACTATGCAACGTCAGACAGGCAGCAGGGTCATCAGGTGATCCCTTTCGACGAAAAATTGACGCAGCCGATCGTGATCCCACGCAGCGAGCCGCTGCCTGAGCCTGTAGCCAGCGCTTCGGCTCATCGGGTTCTCGGTGAGCGCGCTGCCACGGCACGCTACGAGAGCCTCGAAGGCCTGGTTGTCGATGCCGAAGTCACCGAATGGCCGACGCAGACACGCGCGGCTCGCGGCCGAGTAGTGGAAGTGCTGGGCGAGGCGGACGCCTTCGGGGTGGACGTCGAGATCGTCATCCGCAAGCACCAGTTGCCGCGAATCTTCCCGGAGCTCGTCCTGCATGAGGCGCGCGAAGCAGCCGCACAGGTGCGTGTAGAGACGCACGCGGGAGCAGGCCCCGCGCGGCGGAACTTTCGCGAATCCGCCGGTCACGGGCCGATTGTCACCATCGATGGCGAGACCGCGCGGGACTTCGACGATGCCGTGCTGGTCCGCGAACTGGGCGATGGCAGCTGGGAGCTTGAAGTGCACATCGCGGATGTGGCGGAGTATGTGCGGCCCGGAACGGCGCTGGACCTGGAGGCGCGGCTGCGCGGCAACTCTGTGTACTTCCCTGACCGCGCCATCCCCATGTTGCCGCATGAGCTTTCCTCCGGCATTTGCTCGCTCAAGCCGGATGAAGACCGCCTGGTGCTTTCGTGCCTGATGCAGATCGATGATCGTGGCGAAGTGACCGGCTACGAGGTGGTCGAAGGGATCATCCGCTCCGCGCGTCGCATGACGTACACGCAGGTGGCGGCGATCCTGGGCGATGACGCAACTCCCGGCGATGAGGCGGTGCGCGCAGAGTTCGCGCCGCTGGTGCCCGAGTTTGAGCGCATGCAGCGGCTGGCGAAGCGGTTGTACGCCAGGCGCGAGCAGCGCGGATCGATCGACTTCGACCTGCCTGAGCCGGTCATCGACTTTGATGCGGAGGGCGCCATGCAGGGGGTGACGCGCTCGACACGCAACTGGGCCCATCGACTGATTGAGGAGTTCATGCTGGCCGCCAACGAGTCCGTCGCGAGCTGGCTTGAGGGGCTGGCCCCTTCCATCTATCGCATCCATGAGAAGCCCGATCCCAAGCGCATCATGGACTTCGAGGATACGGCTGCAGGCTTCGGCTACTCGCTGGGTGTCGGGAACCTGCCGGTGAAACGATTTGCCATGAAGAACGACCGCCGCGAGGTGCAGCGCCGCAACGAGCGCGGCGGACGCGGAGCACGCTCGACCAACCTGCGCGCGATCGAGGTTCCCGAAGAGATTCCGGTCACTCCGAAGATGTATCAAAAACTGGCGGCAAAGATCAGCGGCAAACCGGAAGAACGCATCCTGAGCTACCTCATGCTGCGCTCGTTGAAGCAGGCCCGTTA
>CAXTPL010000035.1:17686-20320 GCA_964246065.1 uncultured Acidobacteriaceae bacterium | reverse complement strand
CCCGTTATTCGGAGGAGAATGAAGGCCATTTTGCGCTTGCCGCGTCCTCCTACACGCATTTCACTTCGCCGATCCGGAGGTACCCGGACCTGATCGTGCACCGCATCGCAAAGTCGCTCTTGCGGGCCGGGATCAGCGGACGCGGGCAACCAAGTGCGCGCGCGCTGGTGGAAGGGCAGGGAACAGGAGCCTCTGCAGCTGAACATCAACCCCGAAAGCGGCAAGCAGCGCAGCCGGCCACTCCGGCTACATCCACAAAGCAAAGGAAAGAAGCAGGGCTGCCCGGCTTGCTGCGCTTTGCGGCCGAAGAAGAGGGGGAGAAGTCAAGCCCGCAACTCAGGGAAACGAAGGCCGAAGGCGCTACAATTCCGTTTCGGGAAAACGGAAGTTATGTTCCACGTGGAACATTCATAAGCCTTCAGGAGCCGCCCATTCCTCAGTCCGAGTTAGCAGCTATCGCCCAGGAATCGAGCGAGAATGAACGTCGGGCGGCCGCCGCGGAGCGTGAACTGGTCGAATGGAAAAAGATCAAATTCATGCAAGACAAGATCGGCCAAGCGTTTGACGGAATGATCCTGAGCACGACCAAGTATGGATTGTTCGTCGAGCTCGCTGAGTTCTTTATCGAAGGACTGGTGCCGCTCGCATCGCTGGGTGCGCTGGATGGAGATTACTTCGCGTATCACGAGACTACGCGCGAAATCATCGGGGAACATTGGGGCAGAACCTTTGCTATCGGGCAGCGCGTACGGGTGCAATTGGAACGAATCGATGCAATCGAAAAGCGGCTTCAGTTCTCCATCCTTCTGCCCGCGGAAGAGGCAACGCTAGAGCAAAGCCGGTTCCCAAAACTAGGGCAGAAGAAGCAGGCAAAACCGAAGAAAAGCAAGAAAAGCAGGAGCATGCAGGCGAGTTCGCCCAAGTCGCGCATACCCGCCCCCAAGGGGAAAAGCAGGCGCCCCAAGCGCAAGGGGTGAAAGACGCGCAGCCCCGGCACGCGTGGGCGTCTGCCGGCCCACACGATGAGGGAACTCTCCCGCCAGCCGGTTCGCCAGCCCTGCACGCAAGCGGACGGAAAGGCTCGGCCTATCCCGATCAAGGATGAGCTCGAACCTTGATCCCTGCCGTCCGCCTGCTACCGCCTGACGCGAGGAGCGCGAAAGCGCCGCTTGCTGCTGCGACCGTTGCCTGCACATCCGCCTCGGTGTGCGCGGCGCTCAGAAATGCGGCTTCATACTGCGATGGCGGCAGCCACACGCCGGCCTCCAGCATGGCCCGATGAAAGCGGCCAAATGCATCAGCATCCACGGTCGAGGCCGTGGTGAAATCGCTGACCGGTGTCCCTGTAAAAAACCAGGTCCACATCGCTCCAACGCGGTTGGTCTGGAGAGCAATTCCGTGCTGGGCAGCCGCAGCAGCCACTCGATCCGCGACCGCGGCGGCCAAGGATTCGAGCCGCGCATAGACCTCTTCGCGATGCTGCTTTAAGTAGCTCACCGTTGCAAGGCCTGCAGCCATGGCCAACGGATTGCCGCTCAAGGTTCCAGCCTGGTACACCGGGCCGAGTGGCGCCAGCATGCGCATGATCTCCGCGCGGGCGCCAAAGACGCCGCACGGCAGACCGCCGCCGACGATCTTTCCGAGCGTGGTGATATCGGGCACCACGCCGTAGCGCTCCTGCGCGCCTCCGTAGGCGATGCGAAAGCCCGTCATTACCTCATCGAAGATCAGCAGCGTGCCGTGCTCGGCGGTAAGACTACGCAGAGCCTCCAGGTAGCCCGACGCCGGAGGAACGCAGCCCATGTTGCCGACCACAGGCTCAAGGATGATGGCCGCAATCTCCCCGGGATGCGCGGAAAACGCAGCCTCCACCGCGTGCAGGTCGTTATAGGGCAGCGCCAGGGTGAAGTGCGCAATCTCCTCCGGCACTCCCGCTGAACCAGGAATCCCGAAGGTCGCCACCCCGGAACCGGCTTTCACCAGCAAGCCGTCTGAGTGGCCGTGATAGCAGCCCTCGAACTTGACGATGTATTTGCGACCGGTAAAAGCGCGCGCCACGCGAATGGCCGACATGGTCGCCTCGGTACCGGACGAGGTGAAGCGGAGCATCTCGACTGACGGATATGCATCGGCAACAAGCGCTGCCAGTTCTGCCTCAGCGGCATGCGAAGCGCCAAAACTGGCACTGCGCACAGCGGCCTGCTGGATCGCCTGCACCGCAGGCGGAAAGGCGTGGCCTAGGATCATCGGACCCCACGAGCCGAAGTAGTCGATGTAGCGGTTGCCGTCGACGTCCCACAGGTAGGCACCCTCTGCGCGCTCGACAAACGGAGGCGCTCCGCCGACAGCCAGGAACGCGCGAACGGGCGAATCGACGCCGCCAGGCAAAAACTGTTGCGCACGAGCGTGGAGGGCGGCAGAACGGGTGTGAGGGCGCATAGCAAAAGTATAGGTGCGGCCTGGATCGGAGCTGCCCCGCCCGGGGGTGCATCCTTGCGACGCGGCAAACACCTGTCTGAACGCCGGCGCCACGCCGGTGTTCGGGCTTGGTTCGGCTAAGGCTTCGCCTCGGAGCTGCGGTGCGGGCGACGCGCATGGTTCGGTACCGGCGCACCTGGCTCCGCGCCGCCCTGG
>CAXTPL010000035.1:15844-17676 GCA_964246065.1 uncultured Acidobacteriaceae bacterium | reverse complement strand
GGCCGTCGATGGCGCTGTTGCTGCCGTTATCTGAAGCGGCTGAAGCTCGGCCGTTGGTTGTGTCGGCGGGCGAGTTGAGAGGCTCTTCCCTGGCCGACGGCTCCGCACCGCCCCCGGACCTCGACTTAGCCGCAGCGCTTGACGAGGAGGAGCCGCCGCCGCCTTGTCCTCCTGCGCTTTTGTCGCCCGGCTGAGCCCCGCCGCTAGGAGTGTAGGTCTTTCCGGTGTTTGCTTCCTGGCTGCGGTTGCAGCCAGAGGCCGCGAAAGTTCCAATGCAAAGCAGAAGTACCGGAACGAGCCGCAAATGGATCTTCATACTCCGCAATGGGATGCGGGTGGCAGCCGCAGCGGCTTTCACGTCAACCTTGGAAAGCTTCAGACCACTTCTCACTCACGCGAAGCAGGCGCCGCCGCTGCCACGCGGCTTCGAAGTCCGGAAGGCTCTCCGCCGCGAATCTCGGGATCGTACCCGGTGTCGATCAAACCCAGGTTCCGCGCCAGCCCAAGCCGGGCCTGGTTGAGTTGAAAGACAGCCGTCACGTACTGGGTCTGCGCCTGGGCGAGGGTAGCCTGCGCCTGGGTCGTCGGCAGGTTATCTTCCACTCCTGCCCGAAAGCGCTCCGCCGCCTGCTCGAGTTCGGTTGTGGCTAGGTCTTGATTACTCTTTGCGACGCGTACCACCTCGGTTGCCGTCTGGAGATCGATCATGTTGTTGCGCAGCTGCTGCTCAATCTCCACGCGCAGGTTGGCAAGCCGGGCGCGGGTGTTCTGCAGCTGAAAGTCGGCCGTATCCCGGTCGCTGCGGAACCTCGCTTCCTCAAAGATAGGCACACTCAAAGTTCCGGTGGCCATCCACGTGTCGTGATACACCAGCCCCGTGACGCCGGTGATTCCGTAGTTGCCATTGAAGATCACTGTAGGCAGGCGCTCGTGCGTGGCCGCCTTGCGCTCGTACTCGTCGGTGCGGAGCTGTTCGGTCAAGGACTGGTAATCCTGGCGCGCGGTCAAAGCCTGCCGAGTCGCATCTTCAGGCGTCAACGTTTGGAGGTCGGCGTAGGGAGAGGCTTCGGTCAGCTGCACCTCCTGCTCCGCCGCCAGGCCAATGGCTCGATTGAGCGCGATGTGCGTTCTGGCAAGGTTGTTCTCGCTTGCAATCACGGTTTGCTGCTGGCTTTGATACTGCACGCGTGCGCGGAGCTCGTCGACGTTGGCGGAAATGCCTGCTTTGTGCCGTTCCACACTTTGGTACAGCAGCGCTTCGTCTGACTTGAGCAACGCCCGCGCGTCGTCTACCTGAGACTGCGCCGCAACTGCCCGCAGGTAGGCGGTGCCCACCTGGAGAACAACCAGCCCGCGGGAAGCGTCCGAGTTCATGCGTGCGGCTTTTTCGGCATGGCTCAATGCCCGTACCGCATCGTAGCCTTCCAGGTTGAACAGGTACTGCGAAAAGGTCGCGATGCCCTGGGTCTCGTTGACCTTGACGATAAACGGGAAGCTCGAGGCAGAAGAAGAGCCGGCGCCTCCTCCCCCTACCAGGGAGCCAAGCTGCTTTAGCAGCCCTGGCCGAAATCCCTCCGCCTGCAGGTTGTACTGGTGCAGTCCGTGTTCCGCATGCAGGCTGATGTTCGGCAGCAGCACGTTTAATAACTGCAGCCGCTGCGCACGCTGCTGCTCTTCCGCTTGTCGCGCGTAGACTAAGCCCAGGTTATTTTCAAGGCCCATTCGCAGTGCCTCGTCTAGCGAGAGCTTGAGTACCTCCGGGCGGGCCGGAGCCACCTGGATGCTGCCGAAGTACGGATCGAAAAGGGAGCTGGTGGCGGGCGGCTGCAGGA
>CAXTPL010000035.1:14057-15834 GCA_964246065.1 uncultured Acidobacteriaceae bacterium | reverse complement strand
GGCAGGAGGGGTGACAGGACGCTCGCGCCCTGCCCACCGCCAAGCGCGCCTGTAGCCTGCTGCTGCGCCGTTGCAAGCCCGGCGGTCAGCAGAAAGAAGCCTGGCAAAAGGCACAGGGTTCCGGCGCGCGGCTGTTCGATCACCCGACGAATCTTCTGAAGAACTGCCTGCATGCACCCGCCAGCGCCGGTCTCCCTGGCCACGCGCGTCATGCTGCCAGGCGACCGGAAAGCTCGGAATCTCTCCATTAGAGTGCCCGAAGCGCTTCAGGTTGCCAAAATCTTCAGCCTGGAGCCGGCAGTTGGCGACAGCCGCTTGCTGGCGCAGTTCTGCGCACCTTCGCCCTGCGCTTAAGCGCGGCCAAGCCCCAAAAGAAGCGGGGGCGACGTGCTTAGCCGCAACAGCCGCCCTTGCCTTCTTTCCCGAGGCCGTGCCGTGCAGCGGGCTCCGGTCGAGCTTTTGCTTTCTTTCGCGCGTCAGGCTCGATCCGGACGTGAGCGTTCAGAGTGGGACGCCCCTCCCGTTCCGGGAGAAACCAAAGTCAGCATAGACGCTAAGCATTCCGCACACCGCCGTCGATGTGTGGTGTGATGGCTTTAGTCGGATGAATGGCTTAGAGCCGGAAGATCGCAGGCTGACGCGGAGAAAACCATAGATGACGTCAAAACAGCATGCGCCTGGTTGCTTGGAGCCGGCGGAACAGCTCAAGGAGAGCTTGCGTTGCGAAAGATCTGCCGCGGCCGCCGATCCATCGTGTGAACTGGAGCGGCTGGCGTCTCTGCACAAGCTGGACATCCTCGACACCGACCCGGAGCCGCACTTCGACGATCTAACCCGTCTGGCCGCGCTCCTCTGTGGGACCCGAACCGCCCTGTTCTCGCTGGTCGACCGTGACCGCCAATGGTTCAAGTCCAAGGTAGGTACGGAGCTCGAAGGCACCCCACGATCGGAGTCGATCTGCACTGTCGCCATCGAGCACGATGAGCTGTTCATCGTTGAGGATGCATCGGCCGACGAGCGCTTTCAGCATCTGCCGCTTGTGAAAAGCGGAGATCTTCGCTTTTATGCCGGTGTACCCGTCTGCAGTCCCGAAGGCTACCGCATAGGGACCTTGTGCGTGCTGGACCCGGAGGCGCGTCATATCGGGGAGCCGCAGCAGGAAGCATTGCGCGCGCTGGCGCGTCAGGCGGCCGCTTACCTGATCATCCGCACGCAGGTCCAGCAGCTGCTCCAGGCTGACAAGGAGCGTGCAGAGGTGGAGCGGGAGCTGCGGCATAACCAGGGATTGCTTCAGGAGGCCAATCGACTGCTCCACCAGTTGGCCACCACCGATGCGCTGACAGGCCTGACAAACCGGAGAGTGCTCGAGGATAACCTCGAGCGGCAAGGCATGGTGCCGGGGCAGACTCTGTCGATGCTTATGGTGGATGTAGACCACTTCAAGCGTGTCAACGACCGGTTGGGGCATAAAACAGGGGACGCCGTGCTCAAGCGCATCGCCGAAGTGCTGCGCACGGCCACGCGTGACAGCGATACGCTTTGCCGGTATGGGGGCGAGGAGTTCGTGTTGCTCATGCCGGGGCTGACCCATCGAGCCGCCCTGCTTCGTGCCGAAGCGCTTCGCATGACCATCGCCGACGATACCGAAGCGATTACACCGTTGACGGTGAGCATCGGCGTAGCGACCGCCCTGTGCGCCCAGGACGGCATCCCCGTGCATAAGCTGCTCACTGAAGCCGACCGGGCGCTTTACACCGCCAAGGCAGAAGGGCGGAAC
>CAXTPL010000035.1:0-14047 GCA_964246065.1 uncultured Acidobacteriaceae bacterium | reverse complement strand
GTTCGAGGGCCGTTTTGAGTAAAATAGAGGACGATGCCACGCCTCTCGACTGCCGCTTGCCTGATGCTCGCCACCACTCTTGCTGCCGGCTCCGGCACGGAGGTTCTCGCGCAGTTTGGCGGCCCGCAAACCACGCCCATCCAGAACGCCCGGCCGCTGCATCCGCCGGCAGGCGCCAAGGTTGCCATCTACGAGTTTGAAGACCTGGAATGCCCGGACTGCGCACGCGCCAATCCGCTGCTCAAGGAAGCAGCGGCCAAGTATCGCGTCCCGTGGGAGCGGCACGACTTCCCGCTGCCTTTCCACACGTGGAGCTTCGACGCCGCTGTGGATGCGCGCTGGTTTGACACCAAAGGCAAAAAGCTGGGCGATGACTATCGCGATGCCGTCTTTGCCGCGCAGCAAAGTATTCAAAGCCAGGACGACCTGCGCAATTTCACGCAGAAGTTTGCAGCCGATCATAAGCTGGCGCTGCCGTTTGCTATGGATCCGCAAGGCAAGTTGGCCGCCGAAGTCAAGGCAGACTATGCGCTGGGGCAGAGTATCGGGATTCAGCACACTCCCACCATCTGGGTAGTGACGAACAAGAGCACGGGCGGCGCGCCACCGTTTGTTGAAGTTGTCGATCGCAGCCGCTTGTATGAGCTGCTCGATACTGCGGTGGCAGAGACCAAGTAGCCCCCCGTCGCCCTCGCTCAGCCAGAGGAGCGCTTCCGCTTGACGCGAACCCGACTGGGAAGGGCCTTTCTGCTCGGGCTCGCGTCCGCTCGAGAACCCAGGGCAGCACACGAAAGCTGCACGCTCCCGGTTCCGGCCCATCCCGGTCCCTAGGCTCTGCCGGTTTCGGCCCCTCCTTTTTCTTCGCGCCTAGGCACCTTCGTAACAAGACAGAATGGCTCACCTGCCCTAGCGTGGGTGTATGCGCCGCTTCGCCCTTCTTCTGGCTTTCTTCTGCCTCCTCCCTTGCGCTCGCCCAGCGCGGGCAGCCGAGGAGAAGAAGCCCAAGCCGCCCAAGCCCCCCAAGGTGCATACCGTGCTGCTGGGCGCGGCGAAAAAGGTTCCCTACACCAAGGAAGGCGACCCCGCCGGCGCGTCCGCCGTCGACAAGGATTTGCGAGTAAGGCCGCTGGTGGTCGACGGCAAGGTCAAGGAGTGGACCGCGGGCGAATCGCACGACGTGACCGATCGCAGCTTTGTGATCCGCCGGGTCATGCGGATCAACGATGCGCTGCCCGCCGACAAGATAGAGCACTGGGTGTGGCAGCGTGGTCCCTGGCTGCTGGTCGACCGCACCGCCGGTCATATCCTGGCGCTCAAGCTCCCCGACTATGACCCGTCTGTCTCCGACGTGAGCTGGTTTCGCGACTATGCCGCCTATTGCGGACTGACCGGCGGTGGCAGGCAGCTCTACGCGGTAGTCGCGCAGGTGGCGGCACGTAAACCCCTGGTTGCAAAGAAACTTACCGTGTGGGACCCGATGAGCCACCCCGCTCCGGCATGTGCCCCGGCCGCCTGGCAGCGCGAGCCGCTTCAGATTACCTTCCAGCCGACCGGCGCACCGGCCGCGACCTTCAGCCTCGTAGGCACGTCCGCTGTCCTGGTCGAAGAAGCCGACATGCCGGATGAAGCCAAACCGGAGCCGTAGCGTTCCCGATGTAGCCCGGATACCGGAAGTGCTTCCTAAAGCCTGTCGTCAATTCGTTTCCGTGCTCTTGCAAAAGTCAGTGCGACAGCGTTTTTCTGCTTGACATTCCCCCCCCGGGGGGGGGGTAGCTTTGCAGGTAGTAACCAGGAGGCTCCATGTCGTTCTTCTCTGCAAAGCTAGCATGCCTATCTCTCGTTACCGGCGCCGTCATCGTTCTGATGGCTGGCGCTTCCACGTCCTTCGCTAAACCCTGCGGCCCCGCGCCGGTGGCCGGTCAAACATGTGCATGTGACACTGACTGTGCATGCGTCTGTTACTAAACCAGGTGATATTCTTCCGACACGATGTGCCCTGCCGGTCACATCGTGTTGCCTAGGAGGCTATTTTGCAGTCATTCTTAAGGATTCGCCAGAACATGCTCGTCACTCTGGTGCTTTTCTTCTGGCTGCCGCTTTCAGCCAGTACCGACAGTCAACATATTGTAAGGGTAGACGCTTCTGTGGGTGAACTATTACAAGGGTATCTGGGCTGGATGCATAAACATCCCGAGGTACGTCCTAAGCCCGGAAATCAGGCTGAAGCAGCTGCGCCGTTCCAGATCAAAATGCCGTCCATGGATGTTTACTCGCCGAGTGGTGAGCTCGTCTACTACGGGAATTCGCCAAGCGGCAACCCACAGGAAATTCACGAACTCCCTAAATTGATTTCGCAGCATAGCCTGCATTTGGATAAGGCCGCACGCCCGACGTTGTTGGAGTCGTTCGCAATGTTTCCTGAGATCAAGCCCTACCAGAGGACTCTCTCAGGCAATGGGAGATACACATTGTTCGTGCTTACCGATGCGGCGAAACCGCAGTGTAGGGCTCAGGATGCCGCAATTGACCAGCTCGCACGAACGATGATCGGAACACCCTTGCAGATTATCGAAGTGCGTCTGCACAAAAAGGCATAAGGAAATTTATGCGCCCGGGTACAAGACTTGCATTATCGCTTGCTATCATCCCACTTCTATTTGGGTGTGAGAATCGCACGGCGCAACGTAGCGAAGGAGCCTTCGTTAAGATCAAGGTTCCGCTTCGGATTTATGTCGTAGCGGCCCAGGAGCACGGCGAGCAGCCTCCTCTTCTCTTCCCACTGCTGCGCATATATAGCTCCAGCGGAAGACTGGTTTATTCCAGTCATGACAATACTTTGAATGCAAGTCTTCTAAGTGACCTGCCGGGGAAGATAAAGGACCTGCAGCCTACCAAGGTTTCTGATAGTCTCCAGGGGCTGCTAGGTGGGCTGCCGGGGGTTGGAGTTCAAGGCCGCAGAGTTCTTTCCAATCGCGATGCCACGCTGGTTTCGATTTCCTTGGATGCATGCCACGCCTGCGGTGTTCAAGACGGAAGTCTTCAGGTGAATGAAAAAGAACTGCTGAGGAAGGGCATTAATATCATAGCCGTGGAGGTCTCAAATCCCTAGAGCGAACCTGCCAGATTGTTTTTCGTCTGCTTGGCTCAGCTTGAAGAGGTGAAGATGATTCTCAGAGAAATCAGGCGGTTCTTTAAAGGTGCATCGGTCACAAGCGTTACAGGTGTGCTCGTTCTCGGGTTCGGCATCGGCACTGCAGCGCTTTCACTCTCGCTCCTCTTTGCGGCATCTTCGCTGTTTGTGCCGGGGGTTCGGCACCAGGGCTATGCAACGCTCGCGGAAGGCAGGCCGGGCGAAGGGACCGTTCCTGTCGCGTGGAGCAGCTTCGAGCCCCTGCGCGACATGCCTCTTGCTGGAGCCGGCTTTGCCGCCTACAGCACGCCGCTCGATCTCCCCTGGACCGGCACAGGTTCTGCACGCACCCTCCGGGTAGCAGCTGTCAGTCGCGGGTTGTTCTCCGGCTTTACTGAGCCTTTGATGGCCGGCCGCGACTTTACACTTGACGAAGAAAGCGGCGCATCCAGCCACAGCGTGATTGTGAGCGAAGCGCTCGCGCGAAAGCTTTTCGGCTCTCCTTACTCCGCTGTCGGCGCGTCGCTGATCCTCCAGAAGACACCATTTCAGATTGTGGGTGTGGCGCCGAAAGGCTTTGCCGGCCTGCTTGGCGATGGAACCAGTGCCTGGATCCCTGCCCGGAACATCATCCCCTTCGGCCTCGCCTTGCCACCCGCGGTACATGCACCCGAGGGCGCGTGGAAGGACCCTGCATTCTTCTATGTGCTCGCTGGCTCCTCGCGCTTTGACTCTCACGCCCTCCTTGCCTATCTCAAGAAAACTCTCGGGCAAACATCCGCCGGCTTTGGCGTGATGCAGATCGCCGAGGGACTCACCGCGGACCCGGTCCGCGATGAAGACGCGCGGAAGTGGCTGCGTCTGGGATTCCTGGTATCAATGCTCTTCACCCTGATCAGCAGCTTGAACTATGCACTGCTCCTGCTGGCAAGGGTGCCCCGGCTTACGGGAGAGGTGCAGCTTAAGAAGGCGCTCGGTGCCAGCCCTCGCAGGCTTCTTGCAGAGCTAGCCGCGGGTCCCATGGCTATGGTGGCAGCCGGGCTGCTGGTCGGCGCCTCGGTCTGGCTTGCGGCGCTGAGGCTGCTGGCCCTACACAGCGACACCTATGGCCAGGTGATCAGGGCTTCAACGCGCTCGGAGCTGTCTGCGTTTCTGCTCCAGATCCCGGTCGCCTGCCTGCTGACGATGGTTGTCGCGCTGGTCCCCGCAGTTGTTGCGCTCCGCGGTGGCGGGGTTCCTCGCCTCGGCTATGCAAGTACTGCGACCCGACGCACAGATCGCCTTCTACAGATTCCCGTCATTATGCAGATTGCCTGCTGCGCGGGCACCTGGATCCTGGCCGGCATGATCGTGTCGTCGGTGTTGGCGCTCATCCGTGCGCCACTCGGGTACGATCCGGCGCACCTGTCTGCCGTCGTGATGGGTCCGGGTCAGGGCACGGTTACCTACACTTCCAACGCGCAGGACTCTTTCCCGAGCGCTGCTTCCATCCGGGCGTTGCTTGCCCGGGTCCTCGCCGTTCCGGGCGTGCGGAGCGCAAGCATTGCCGAGGGCGGCTTGTTCGACCCGGCGCGCGGAACCATCACCCTCGAGCGGAGCGACGGAAAGGCGTCGCGCGCAGTCTTCACCCATACGGTCAGCCCGGGCTACTTCCAAACGCTCGGTGCGTCCATCCTGCGTGGCGAAGACTTCTCATGGGGGCGGCGGGGCGGACGTGTGCGCGAGTTGGTGATCAACCGTAGGCTGGCCGAGGCACTCTGGCCGGGAGCGAACCCGATCCATCAAGCTGTCAAGCTCGTCTACCCGCCCTTTGCAGGTATGCCAGCGTACAGCGCGGACGCGGTGGTCATCGGCGTCGTCGGGGATCAACGACTGCTGGGCCTGGCAGAGACGCCGGAGCTCACCATCTTTCAGTCGTTCACTGAGGGCGGTTTTTTCGCAGTGACCCCCGTTCTGATCGTCGATGGCAAACCGGCGGCGCAGACGCTGGCGAAGATCGTCGCTCCGCTTGTGCCCACGCTGATGCCGGGTCTTGCCGTGCAGAGCACCTACAGTGTTCAACAGCGGGTGGACGCAGCCGTAGCACCAGAGCAGTTGCGGGCCTGTGCGGCCATAGCCGGAGCTTTTATAATGGGGGTTGTCAGCTTCCTCGGCCTGTACGGATCGCTTGCGCACTACGTCAACAGCAGGCGCCGCGAGCTGGCAGTTCGTCTCTGCCTCGGCGCTGCACCGGGCACCATACGGGCGCTGATTCTGCTCCGAGCGCTGCGGTGTGCGGCTATAGCAGTTGCGCTGACGGTACCGCTCTGGATCGGCTTCGCTCGCCTGGCCGCGGGCGAGTATTTTGGCAGGCTGGCCTGGTCCGGGACGCGCGCCCTAGTGCTGTCCTCCTTGTGTGTAGGTGCGGCGCTGGCCATCGCCTTCACCCCGGCGAGAATGGCCGCGAGCATCGCGCCGGCAGAGGTTCTTAGAGAACAGTAAGCCGCCCTCAGGAGCCGAACGGGAGTCCGGCTGCAGCGTAGATGCGCTGGATGTACTCGGTGTCCCGCAGACCCTCTTCGCCGGAAGGCTTGACCGGTTTATCGTTCAGGATGCAGTCGGCAAAGTAGTCGGCTTCGCGGGTGAACTGGACCGGGTCCTGCTCGTGGGCGTCGAAGGGGACGATCTTGTTTCCCGGCAGCTGCGCGATCATCTTGATCCCTTGGTAGCCGAAGGCGGGCTCCAGGTGAATCATCCCCTTGGAGCCGAAGACGCGGTAGGAGCCCTCGGTGTTGGCGCCGTAGGTGGTCATGCAGCTGGCCAGTGTGCCGGAAGGGAAGCGCATCTGCCAGACGAGGTTTTCTTCGACCTCAGTAAAGCGAGGATCAGCCTTGTCGGTGTAGGCGACCGCCTCGATGGCGGTCGGCTCTTCTCCCGTGAGATAGCGGCAGGCGTTCAGCGAGTAGATGCCGACGTCCACCAGCGGGCCCCCGCCGCCGAGCGCGCGGTTCAGGCGCCACTCGCCGGGTTGAATGTTGAAGCCGTTGACGCTCTGGATGAGCCGGACCTCGCCGATCGCGCCGGAGCGGATGAGCTCAATGGCATGGAGGTTGGTGGGCTCAAGCTGGCAGCGATAGGCGATCATCAGCTTTTTGCCTGCTGCCCGGCAGGCGTCGATCATCGAATGCGCCTCGGCAACGGAGTTGGCCATCGGCTTTTCGCAGAGCACATGCTTGCCGGCCCTGGCCGCGCGCAGGGTGTATTCGGCATGCATACTGTTCGGCAGCCCGATGTAGACGGCGTCGACTTCGGGGTTGTCATGGATGCGGTCGTAGTCTTCGTAGCTGTAGATCGCGTTTGCCGGGATGCCGAACCTGGCGGCGATCTGCTTTGCCTTGTCCGGGTGGCCGCTCACCAGGGCCGTGGCCCGGGAGTGCTGCGCGGTCTGGAGGCCGGGGAGAAAGTGATCGACCGAGATGCGGCCCAGGCCGACCACGCAGTAGCCGATGCGCTTGCCTCCGGCCGGGCTGCGGCCGGCCTCCGCCAGCGCGGGCATGTGCGGGAGCGAGAGCGCGGCGGCAGCCATGCCGGCAACGCGTGCGAAGTGTCTACGTGTGATCGGCATCGGGTCAGGGTACTCCGTGGCGGCACAAGCCGCTGGCTGGTGGGATGCGATCTGCTTATTCGGCAACAGGAGGACGTGTGTTCAGGCCGATTCGAGCACGATATTGGCGTACTGGGTGGTGTCGCCGGTGCGAATCAATCCGATGGCGTGGGGAACGCGCCGTTTGAAGTCAAGGTGAGGCTCAAAGGCAAAGGGGATGCCGTGCAGGAGGGCTTCCATGCGGTGCACGGCCGCGCGGCCGCCGTTGGCCCCGATAAACTCTTCTGCTATCCAGGCGTGGCCGGCCTGCCACTCGCCCAGCACCGCTTCAAGAACCTGCGCGACCGTCGGCACATTGTCGATCAGCGACAGGTCGACGGTTTCAAGCTGCGGCCATAAAGGAAAACCGCGATCGGCGATGACCAGGGTGTTGGTGTGGCGCACCCTTGCCAGCAGCGAACGAAGTGCAGGGTTAAGGATTCCGGTCTTCAGCACGTGTTGTCCTTCCCAAAAGGGGCGCTCGATGCGCCCACCTGCCCAGCTTACCGTTCCGTGTCCTGCGTGACGATCGCCGATGCCGGTTGTTGCGCATACTCGGCCCAGGAGCCATCGTAAAGGCGCACTGCGCCGGCGCCGCAGAGCGCAAGGCCCAGAGCGAGGGCGGCAGCGGTAATCCCGGAACCGCACGTGGTGATCGCCGGGCGCCGGAGATCCACGCCCTTGGCTGCGAACAGCTCGCGCAGCGCGGATGCCGATTTGAAGCGCCCCGCTTCGACTATCTCGGCAAGCGGCACGTTGATCGCCCCCGGCATGTGTCCGGAGCAGATGCCCGGGCGCGGCTCGGGGGCAGAGCCCAGAAAGCGGGTGCGCGGCCGGGCATCGAGCACCTGCCCGTCGGCGGCGAGCCACTCCTGCACTTGCGTGTAGCTGGCCACGGCCGCGGGCTGATAGTTCGCCTGGAAGGAGGCATGCGGCCGTTGCACCGGGCCTGCTTGCGTCGGCAGCCCGGCGTCGATCCAGGCCCGCAGGCCGCCGTCGAGCACATACACCCGCTCCACGCCAAAGGTGCGGAGCATCCACCAGGCGCGCGGAGCGGAGAAGACGCCTTCCTGTTCATACACGACCAGAGTCATGCCACTCCCAACGCCCAGCGCCGAGATCTGCTCGGCAAATACCTCGGCGCGGGGAAGCATGTGAGGCAATGGCGTGGCGTGGTCAGAAAGCGCTTCCACATCGAAGAAGACCGCCCCGGGAAGGTGCCCAGCCAGGTAGCGGGCGTATACATCGGGGGCCGGCGATACCCCGACCGGGGGCAGGGTCGCGTCAAGGGTGACAGTGTCGGCGTCCGCCAACCGTGGGAGCAGCCACTCCGCGGAAACAAGAGGGTCCATGCAGTTCAGAGTACTGCTTCCGCCCGCGCGTGCGGGAGGGCCGCCGGGCGCGCAGGCTGAACCATCCGGGTCAAAGTGGAGGCGGCGGCTTGTACCCGAAGCCGCGATCGAGCACACCGCCGACGGCGAGCACGAGCTCGTCGGCCCAGGGCCGCCCTGCCACCTGCACCCCGATCGGCAATCCCTGGCCTGTTTGCAGAATGGGCAACACCGCCGCAGGGGCGCCCAGCAGGTTGCACCACTGCGCAAAGCGCATGGCATCAAGGTAGGCCAGCGGCTTGTCTCCT
Source organism: uncultured Acidobacteriaceae bacterium (assembly GCA_964246065.1). GTDB lineage: Bacteria > Acidobacteriota > Terriglobia > Terriglobales > Acidobacteriaceae > EB88. Next base: position 5,656 of record CAXTPL010000035.1, on the reverse strand, counting down.
GGAAGGGTCCAGCTCCGCTCGCCCGGTTGAAAAGCGGGGATGGCGCAGGCCGGCGAAAGCAGGATGGGGAAGGCCCGCATCTCGTCCAGTAGGAGGGTGCGCACCACGTCGACCTCGCACCAGGCTGCGAGCAGCTCCGGGCCGGTAAGCGGCGGGTGGGTGTGCGCCATGGCAAGGAAGTCGGCGAAGACCGGGCTCAGGTCCGGCTCGCGTCCGCGCGTAGGCGGCTCCAGCAGCATGGCTCCGCAGCGCACAAAGAGCGTGTACCAGAGTGCGCATGCGCGCCCCAGCGACGGCGAACGAAACGGCTCTACGCGAAAGCCCGCACCGCGGAGAAGAGCGACGGCAGCCCGGACGGCGTGTCGCGTCTCCTCTGTCACGGGGATGAGCCCGTCGTCTTCAAAGTAGCCGATGGGGGTGGCGCGCGCCTCTTCGGCGGAGATAGGGCGGGTAGCTACTGGGGCGCCGCAAGGGTCCGTGTCAATCGAGCCGGCCAGGACGCGGAAAAGCAGATCCACATCCTCGATCGTGCGCGCCATGGGTCCGACCACCCCCAGCAGTGCAAAGGGTCCGGTGGACTCAGGCAGGTGACCGCGGGAGGGCACCCGGCCGGGCGTCGGTTTGAGCGCGCAGATGCCGGTAAAGTGGGCCGGGATCCGCACCGATCCGCCGCCATCTGAGCCCAGGCCGCCTGCGGACAGCCCCGCAGCGATGGCCGCCGCTTCGCCCCCGCTCGAGCCCCCCGCGGTGCGGGTCAGGTCCCAAGGGTTGAGCGTATCGCCATAAAGGCGGTTGCTCGTCTCGTACGCCATCAGGAACTCGGGGCAGTTGGTCGTTCCCAGGATGACCGCGCCGGCTGCCCGGAGACGCCGGACCGCTTCGGCATCTTCGCCTGGCCTCCATCCCTGGTTGAGCAGGCTGCCAGTCTCACAGCGATGGCCTGCCACCGCAAGCGAGCTCTTGATGGTAAGGGGAAGACCGTGCAGCGGGCCAAACGGGCCGCCGATGCGATCGAGCCGCCGAGCCTGCGCCAGGGCGCGCCCGGGGTCAAAATCGGCAAAGGCATGCAGCCGAGGGTCAAGCGCTTCGATCTGCGCGATGTGCGCTGCGGCTAGCTCTTCAGCGGAAAGCTGCTTTGCAGACAGCATGGCCAGCAGGTCGGAGGCAGACCGCTGCAGCAGCAGATCGCTCATCGTCCAGGCGCGGCGGCACGGTTGGCAGCCGTTGCAGCCGGGTAGGCAAACTGGAACGGGCGGCCGACCGTGCCGGACTCGTAGCGGGTGTTGTACTCAAGCTGATAAGCAGTGTGCGCTGCGTCGGATGGGTAGTGTTCGGTGGCCGGGTAGGGGTAACCGCTCATGCCGGGGAAGGGCAGCGCGCCCACCTCGAATGGGCTGGCCTCGTAGAAGTCCATGTCCTTGACAAAGCCGTTGGCATAGAAGAAGTAGTCGCGGGTCCAGCCTTGGGGCAGCGGGGGCAGGTTGGAGGCGCCGAATTCCAGGTCCATATCTTCGCCGGTGCCAAAGATAGCGAACTCGTCATCGACTGCGTGGAGCAGCGGGGTGACATCGCCGTAGCGCGTGTAACGGCCGCGATGCGGCACAAAGGGGCCGGTGGCGCTCATCTCGCGGTAACGGTAGGTGAGGTGGCCGGGGGTTTGCCCGTCCACTTGGCGAGGGTAGCCGAGAAACGCGAGTGTGGCGCGGTCCAGGGGTAGTTCCGTTTCATGGATCGCGCGCGGGCCGGTGGCGCCCGGCGCGTTTTCATTGTCAACCAGTGCCTGGTCCCAGTAGATTTGCAGGTTGGTGGTGATGCGCAGGCGGGTAGCGCCGGCCGGCACCTTGCCCGACAGGTCCACAGTAACGGTACGGGGCAGCCCTGCCGGAAAGCCCGTATCGTCGACGATGCGGCGCCAGGAGCCATCGGGCAGCTGCGCCTCCACAAACGGCGGGATGGGAGCGAGGCCGGCCTGCCAGGCCGAGTACATGGAGCTTGCGGAAAAGTACTCGATAAACCCGTGCAGGAGCAGGCGCAAGGGGCGATCCGCCTGCCATGGGCCCAGGTCGATGGTGAGCGAGTGCCGGTTGGCAAAGCCCGCAAAAGGCAGGTTGGTAAAGTCGCGCACGTACTCCGGCGCGGGCTGGGGGCCGGCTTGCAGCGGCCGGCTGAGCAGGGCAAGCACGTCGCGGCCGCGGTCGTCGGCCGCCTGCGCCAAGGGGTGTGCGTGCGCGGCGGCAACCGTTCCGGCTTGCGCAAAAGGCGGCTCGCTCAGAAAGCCTTCGTTCGGGTAGACCGAGACCGCCGCGGGATGATCGATGGCAACCAGCCGGACCTGGTCGATGAAGTTGACCTCCTCCATCGGCTCACCGAAGCGCAGGCTGATGGAGCCGCCGCGCGGCCGCACATGCGCCCCGTCCACCTTGATCCATTCATCGGGATCGGGGATGTTGTGCTGTGTGGGCGAGGTCCAGTGCCCGACGACGCCGGCGCCGATCACATCGGAGACAAAGCCGTACTGCTCACCATCCCAGGCAAAGAGCGTAGGGCAGGAGGAACCGCGCCGGTCGAGCTCGGTCACGTGAAAAGGCTTGGCCGCCGCAATGTCGAGCTCGTCCTGCGGAACCCCGGTGGGCCAGAGCAGCCGGACGAAGTCTGCTTTTTCAGCGCCGCCGAGGCCGGCGAGTATCTCCGGCTGCCCGGTCGCCTCCCACTTTTGGCGGAGGCCGTCGGCGAAGACCTCTACCTTGGTGCCGATGCCGCTCTTGTTATCCGCCAGGCCGGTGAGCGCGATCGACAGCGAGTGGTTGCGATTGCCGCCCACATTGGCAAGCAGGACCATGGCTCCGTCGGCTTCCGTGATCAGGAGGCCGGCCGCGCCCGTGCGTTCGAAGTCGGCAGCCAGCAGCCCGCGCGGCTGCTGGAGGCGCAGGCTCGGGGGAACCAGCGCGGCACTCACATCGGTAAACCCTGCCGGGCCTTGATTGCGAAGTATGCGCAGCTCAGACCCGCGCGCGGTCTCAACAAGCAGCGCCAGGTCGAGCCAGCCGTCGTTATCGAAGTCCACCGGGACGGCGGCCACGGCGCGCAGGACCCCGGGCGAGGGCAGGGGCACGCGCTCAAAGCTGCGGCCCTCCACATTGCGCCAAAGGGAGACGCCGGGCGCGCCGCTGTGGGTGACCAGCACGTCCATCCAGTCGTCTTTGTTGAAGTCCAGGGTCTGCACAGAGGTGGTCGGGGGCAGGGCCGCTGTGTAAAGGGGAGCGACACCAAAGGCGCCTTCGCGCCGGTTGACGAACCAGGTGGGCGACCCGGCTGCCCCGGCGGTGAGGATGTCGACGGCGCGATCGGGCTTCAGGTCGGAAAGGGTTGCGGCCGCGCTGGGCGCGGTCCTGCCGAGGCCGCCTGCAGGGTCCAGTCGGTAGAGGTCCGGTTGCCGTTCTTGCGAAAGAGCGTATTGGCCGGGCCGGCCGCCTCGTCGGTCGAGACAAGGATCAGATCTTCCGCCTGATGGTCGATGGCCACGGCGGCAAGGGTTTGTGTGCCCAGAGCGTTGTTGCGGATCGCCGCAAACGGGTTCCGCTCCATGAGCGGGACAAGCCGTTCTCTGAAGTATCCAGCAGGAGCAGGCTCGCCGGCCCGGAGGCCAGGACGGCACGCGCCAGCGCGGAGCCGATCGAGCCCGCAGCCCCTGTGATGAGCACCCGCCTGCCCCGGAGTGGCGCTGCCCGCGAAGGGGTCGCGACCGCGGCAGCAGCGTGGAGCAGCTTTTCCCATGCCGAGGCCTCAAATTGGTTCAGGGGTGCGGGCGCCATACGCCTTGCTGAGTGTATCTTGCGAGGCACGGGGTCCTGGCAGCCATCGCCGGTCCACTTGCAAGACGTTTTTCTCCGGCGAACTGTACACTGCCGGCAGCGTCGATCCATGGCGAGTGCCATAGCGATGTCGAATGGCTAGGGCGAATGGCGCGAGTCCGCCAAGCGGGAGGGTGATCATGGAATGGAAGCGCGCAGCGATCGGGTTCGTTCTCTCCCTGGGGACCTCCCTGGGGACCTCCCTGGGGAGCTCCCTGGGAACCTCCCAGACAGCCTCCCTTGCAGACTCCCAGACAGCCTCCCTGGCATCCTCGGGCGTTGCCCCTGCTCAAGCCGGGTCTCCGGAGTACAAGGACGCCGAGGCGCTGCTCGCCGCCGTGGCCAAGGTGTACGCAACTGACGCTCCCTCGTTTCACATCGAATCGACCGTCGAGAGCGAGATGACGCAAGACTTGTCTCGCAACTGGCAAAAATCGACCCTGAGCGCGGTCAAGGAGACCGGTGGGCGCTTCCGGATCGAGACGCATAGCTCCCTCGGCAACTGGCTCCAGGTCTCGGATGGGACCACCGAGTGGACCTATCTCAAAGACGCGAAGGCGTTTACCAAGCGTCCGGCTGAAGGCGCTCCCCATTTCCCGCAGACGATCGGCATGGGGATAGCAGGCTTGAGGCACGCCTGGGAGATCCAAGCCTTTCTCCTGGCAGACATGGCACGTGCGAAAGGCGCCACCATGCTGCCTGCCGAGACGATTGTGATGGAGGGCCACCGCTTCTCCTGCTATGTGGTTCACGCCGAGTTCGACGGGCACGGCTTCCGTGGCGACCAGACCTTCTGGATCGAGAAAGGCACGCTGTTGCTGCGCAAGAAGGTCCAGCACGAGGAGACGTCAGTCCTGGTGAGCCCGATCTTGAAGATACCCGGGCATCAGGATGAAACCACTCTGTACCCGGTAGTCGAGTTCAGGGAGCAGGGAGGAGCGACGCTGTTCAGCTTCACTCCTCCTGCCGAGGCCGAGGAAGTAGCCACGCTCGAGCCGGTGTGGAAGGGCGCGGCGGCGTCGATGGCATGGCCGGTCCCCAAGGCAGGCACGCCCCTGCCGGATATCGCGCTGCCGGGCGCCGACGGCCGGCCGGTCAAGCTGTCCTCCCTCAAAGGGCGCCCGTTGCTGATCGATATCTGGGCTAACTGGTGTGCCAGTTGCGTGGAGTGGATGCCCACGCTGCGGCGCGTCGCCACGGAGATGCAGCATACCGGCCTCCAGGTGGTCAGCGTCGACCAGGATGAAGATGCGCAGACTGCAAGACGCTACCTTGCGGCGCATAGCTTTTCGTGGCTCAACCTGCACGACGCCGAGGGGACCCTGCTTCACGCGGTCGGGAGCGAGGCCATTCCCTTGACCTTGCTCGTCGATGCGCAGGGGCGCATCGCTTATGCCGATCTGGGCGGCGATGAAGCGAAGCTGCGCGCGGCGATCCGAGCGCTTGCTCCCCCAAAAGCCTCAATGCAGTAGCTCTTTCGGGCAGTCCTTCGCGTTCGGTATGCTGCTGGTATGCGCATTGCCTGCTGCTGTCTTCTGCTTACAGCCACGCTCGCCCTGGCGCAGCAGCCTGAGGCCGAGCGCCTGTTTGCGAGCGCGGCTGCGGCGCAGCAGCGGGGCGATCTCCCACTGGCAATCCGCGACTATCAGCGCCTGCTCCAGCTCAATCCCAGGCTTACGGATGCGCGCGTGAACCTGGGCGCGGCGCTGGCTCAGTCGGGCCGGTTTGCTGAAGCCATTGCGCAGTACAAGCTAGTGTGCTGTCCCAGAGATACGTGAACAAAGCCGCGCAAGCTTTTGGAAGAT
>CAXTPL010000034.1:3820-22983 GCA_964246065.1 uncultured Acidobacteriaceae bacterium | reverse complement strand
GTTGGTACGGGTACGGTGGACCAGCTTCGACCATCGCTGGGGAGGGCCGCTGCTGACCGCCGGTTTGCTGGCAATCCTGGCCGAAAGCGCGGCGCGCTTTGCCCGGCGCGCTCGGGCCAGGTAAGAGCGAGCACCAACCCTCGACCCGGCGTGCTGCTTACCGCTGCGAAGGAGACCGGGTAGCGGGTACCGGGCTGCCGTGGCCTTCAATCACGGTTGCTATGGTATCCACCGGCAGAGGAGGCACCATCTCACGCAGGCCGCTCGGCCAACGGATCTCAAGGGTGTCGATCCTGGTCGCTGCGCCCAGGCCGAAGTGGATGCGTGGGTCGGAGCTGGAAGCGAAGCTCCCACCGCTGATCACGTCCTGGCGCTGCCTGATGCCGCCGGCGACCAGGGTGACGGTCGCGCCGATGGCGTCACGCGGGCTCTTGGAGCCGCCCACAAGTTTCAGCTCGACCCAGTGGTTGCCATCCCTGGTCACATTGCGCAGAAATGATGGCGTGTGATCGATATTGTTGATAACTGCGTCGATCTTGCCGTCATTGAATAGATCCCCATAGGCCATGCCCCGACCGGCACCGATCTTGGCCAGCGAGGTTCCTTCAACCGGAGCAACGATGGTGAATTTGCCCTGGACATTGTGGAAGAGCAGCGGCCGCTGCTCAAAGCTGGTTCCCCACTGTGCCTTGTCCACCTCGGGGTAAACATGCCCGTTGACCTCAAGCAGGTCCAGCCAGCCGTCATTGTCATAGTCGAAGAAGGCCGTGCCCCAGCCAAGGAAGGGGATTGACGGCTCCGCGATCCCGAGCTGATAACTGATGTCGGTAAAGTTGCCATCGCCGTCATTTCGGTAGAAAGGCTTGTAGTCATCGGAGAAGGTGGTATTGAATAAGTCGACATTGCCCGAGTGGAACGCGTCGCCGGAAGCGATGCCCATTGAAGCGGTTTCGCGGCCACCTTCGTTGAGCGCGTAGCCTGAGGCAAAGCTTGCGTCCTCAAACGTACCGTCGCCTTTGTTCAGGTAAAGGTAGTTCGGGGTCGAGTCGTCGGCGACCAGCAGATCGACCTTGCCGTCGTTATTCACATCGAGAAAAAGCGAGGCCAGGCCGTAGAAGAGGTTCTTCTGGTCAGCGACGCCTGCGTGCACGCTTACGTCGGTAAAGGTGCCGTCGCCATTGTTGTGGAACAGGTGATCCGGCTCGCCAACCAGGCCGCGCGGCCCGCACATGACGCGGACTCCCCGAAACTCGCAGAATGCATAGGCGACAGCGCGTGAGCCTTGTGCCGGCGGCTCCACCATGCTGTAGTGCACATACCCGGGCACAAAAAGATCGAGTCGGCCATCGCCATCATAGTCGCCCCATGTGGCGCCCGTAGACCAATTGCCCAGCGTGACTCCAGCCTTCTCCGCCACATCGGTAAAGGTGCCGTCGTGATTGTTGTGGTAGAGGCGGTTCTTTCCGTAGTTCGAGACAAAGATATCGGGCCAGCCGTCGTTATCGTAGTCTGCCGCGGCCGCGCCAACGCCCCAGCGCTCATTCGCTACCCCGGCCTTGGCGGTTACATCGGTAAAGGTGCCGTCATGATTGTTACGAAACAGCGCGGCACGCGGCGCAGCCCCTTTTCCTGACTCCGCCTCGTACGTAGAACCGTTGACAAGGTAGATATCGAGCCAGCCGTCGTTGTCGTAGTCGAGCAAAGCAACGCCACAACCTACCGTCTCGACGATAAAGCTTTTGCCTGGTGTTCCGCTGGTATTGCGCCACTGCGCCAGTCCTGAGGCCTCGGAGATATCCTTGAAGACGACAGGGCCATTCTTGACGAAGCCGCCTGCGGTAATGGGACGCTTTTGCTCATCGAGCACAGCCGCTTGCGGCACACCGGTGCTGGTGCCGCCTGCGGGCTGCTGCGCGCCGGGGCCCGGTTGTGAGCCCATGCCCGAGCTCTGCGCATGCCCGTCGCACGAGAGCGCCGTGAGCGCGGCCGCCAGCAGGCATGCCGCAAGCTTGGGCGCGAAAGATCGAAAAAGCAGCATCACGACTCGTTCTCCACTTCTCAGTGACTATAGGCGCGCATGTGCTGACTTGCCCAGAGTTACCGACCCCGCGAGCCGAGCGTCGCAGCCGGGCCGGCCGGCCGTCAACCCAGGCGATGGTGGAAGCTTGGGAGCGCGGGTCGGCCTGTCTTGGCATCGTACGGTCAAAGATAACCAGGTTGCAGGTGTCTGTGTGCAGCAGGGATGCGCCCGTCCCGGTCCAACTCAGCGCCTACCGACGTCGAGAAGGATGCCCCGCTCTCGTTTGCTCATCTTTTGCCGTCCTTGTCAGCGCACGGGCTGTACACCGAGCGCGAGCGACCAACATCTAAAAGAATGTTGGTGAAATCAAAGTCGCTCATGCGTGCCGGAGCGATCGTCCGCTGAACGAGGGCAAGCAGACAAGCATTCTGTTAAATGAAAGACTTGCCCTCATCGCTGTTCGTGTACCGCCCGCAACGGCTCCGGAACGTGGAAGCCGCTGCGCCGCCTGTGCGAAGATGAACCAGGTCAGCCGGCAGACGGAGCACTGATCGCGGGAGGCGGCCCATGGCGGCTCAAAGACGAGGGCGGGCGCTGGCCGTCCTGCTAGCGGCAGGCTGCGCGGCATGCACGCCGCCCGGCGCCCTTGCGCAGGTCGACGTGCTGACGCAACACAACGACTCGAGCCGGACCGGAGCCAACCTGCGCGAGACGGCCCTGAGCCCCGCTACGGTAAGCCGGCAGCAGTTCGGCATGCTGTACAAGCACACGGTTGACGACCAGCTGTATACCCAGCCGCTGGTAGCCACAGGCATCCGCATCGCCGGCGGCACCCACGACGTCGTGTATGTCACCACGGTAAACAACAGCGTGTATGCCTTTGACGCCAACGATGCCGCGGCGAAGGCGCCGCTGTGGCATGTCAACTTCGGCGTGCCTGCCAACCTGAACGATGCCGACTTTGGCTGCCTCGATATTAACGGCAAGATGGGCATCATCGGCACTCCCGTGCTGAGCGCCGATAAGAGCACCCTGTACGTGGTAGCGCTTACCCATGTAGGCGGCGGCTTTGAGCAGCGCCTGCATGCGCTCGACACGAGCACCGGCGCCGACCTTCCGCACAGCCCCGCCCTTATTGCCGCACCGGGCTTTGACCCGCTGATGCAGAACCAGCGGCCTGCTTTGTTTCTCGATGCGGGCCGCGTGTATATCGGGTACGCATCGCACTGTGACAAGGAGCCTTACCACGGCTACCTGCTGAGCTATGACGCGCAATCGCTGACGGAGGTCGGCGTGCTGAACACCTCGCCCGGCGGTGAGGGGGCGAGCATCTGGCAGTCCGGCCAGGCACCCGCGGTAGACTCCGACGGCAACATCTATCTGGTTACGGGAAATGGCAGCTGGAATGGCACGACGCAGTTCAGCGAAAGCTTTATGAAGCTTTCGCCGGAGATGAAGCTGCTGGACTGGTTTACTCCGAGCAATCACGTGCAACTCGACAAGCAGGACAACGACCTGGACTCCTCAGGAGCCACCTTGATCCCGGGAACGAAGCTGGTACTGGGCGGAGGCAAAGAGGGCGTTCTATATCTGCTGGACACCTCCCGGCTCGGTCACCTGGGAGACGAGCATGCCGTGCAGCACTTTTCTGTCACCAGTTCGCACCTGCATAGCCTGGTGTACTGGAAGAGCGCGCGCCATGGGAGCCTGCTCTACTCCTGGGGTCAGCGCGACAAGGCGCGGGTATACAAGCTCGACGAGGGAAAGCTTGGGGAAACGCCATTTATGATGCGCGATGAGCGCAATGAAGGGCACCCCGGGGCAATGCTTTCTCTTTCTGCCAACGGAGAAACCGACGGAATCCTGTGGGCGTCTATCCACGCCTCCGGCGACTCCTGGCATGAGTCGCGGCCCGGGGTACTGCACGCCTATGACGCGGATGACATCAGCCATGAGCTATGGAACTCGCTCGAGGATCGCGACAGGGATAACTGCGGCAACTATGCCAAGATGGCCCCGCCAACCGTAGCCAATGGCAAGGTATACCTGGCAAGCTTCGGATTGGAAAATACCGGCACCGGCCAGCTGTGCGTGTACGGGCTGCTGCCGCATGGCCCTGTTCCCCCTGCGCCGAGCCAGGTGCAAGGCCGGATGGAAGGTCGCTTTGCCTCGCTTGCCTGGAGCGCGGTGCCCGGGGTGGCAACCTACACGGTTGAAAGCACGCAGGGTGGCGCGCGCCACGTAGTTGCGTCTGGACTGACCAGCCCCACGTACAAGGAACCTGCAACCGACAAGGGCGCGGTGACCTACGACGTCCTTGCTGTCAACGAAAATGGGCCCAGCGAGCGCTCGACACCGGTGCTGTTACAGATCAAGCAAACGCCGGAGCCGCGCATGGCGCACCGGTAGGGCCTCGCCAGCATGAACGCGCAGCGTAAACGCGCAGCGAAAGCGCACAGCCTGATAATGCAAGGTGGCTTAAGTCGACCAAGCCGCTTTTCCCGCCCGAAGTGTCGGTAAAGCATGCGAAAGCGATCTCCACGATATCGTCTCTAGGAGAGCGTGTACTGCTCTCCTAGATGGGTGACATGGCTAGGCAGCAACAAGCAGTCGGTTGAGCTTAGCCATGGAAGGCGAGCTCGACCATGGTGCAGTCGTCATTGGAGGCTACGGCTCCGCAAAACGTCAGCAGGTTTGCATAGATCTGCTCGATCGTGGCGCACTCTCCGATGGCGCGCTCCAGCCGCTCCTCACCGTAAAACTCGCCCGCGCTGTTTTCTGCCTCCGTCACACCATCGGTGGCAAGCAGGACGCGGGCGCCTGGGGAAAGCTGCGTCGAGGCAGCAGCAAAGCAGGCCTCAGCGATCAAGCCGACCGGCAGGTTGCTTTCATGAAGACGCAAGCTGCTGTCCCCGCTGCAGACCAGCGGTGCAATATGGCCGCAATTGATATATTCAAGCGCACCGTTGTGCCTCAAGCGCACAATAAGCAGCGTCGCATACTTGCTTATGTTCTTTAAGCAGATATATCGATTCACCACCTCGGCAATGCTTTGGAGCGGCTGTTGCGCGATCAGCTGCGCATAGATCATGCCCTGCAAGGTCGAGGCGAGGATAGCAGCGGAGATTCCTTTCCCTGATACGTCTGCGATCACAACGGACAAGGAAGTCTCGTCGGCGACCACATCGTAAAAGTCTCCGCCTACCTCCTTGCACGGCACCGAGCGCGCAGCTACCGAGGCATACGGCAGGGTGGGCAGCTGGACGGCCATCAATCCCTGCTGAATCTCCGCGGCAATCTTCAATTCGTCCTTGTAGCGGCGCTCGTTTTCTTCCGCTACGGCCAGTTGCGCATTGTCGATCAGGGCCGCGGCCTCGGTGGCAATAGTCCGCAGCAGCTCACTGTCCACCTGCGTCAGGCTGCCGGCCTTCAGGCGGCTGTCGAGGTAGAGCAGCCCCAGCATCTCCCCATGCAAGGCGCCTGCATGCGAGCGACGACGACGCAGGGGAATGCAGATTACGGTGCGGATGTTATGGGCGACGATACTTTCTGAGCGCGCCATCGCTTCTTCGCTCAACGTGTCGGTCACAATGTATTCGCTTGCAGTGCGGGTTGCCTTTTCCATGGCGCTGCGAGAAAGGCTTGCCTCGTCGAGCAAAACCTCGCCGGCCAATCCACGGCCTAGCGCCAGGTGGAGAAGCCCGTCCTCCCCGGCAAGAAACACATAGCCTCGTTCTACGCCGGTAAGTTGCAAGGTAGTTTCGAGCAAGACTCCCAGTATCTGGTCGACCGCACCGTGGGTGTTGAGCTTGCGTGCCGACTCGAAAAACCAGCGCAGCTTTTCCAGTCCGCTATTGGAGGCCTGAATAGCCGGCAACTGATCCAGGATTTCGTGAATGGTCGACCCGGTGCCGGTGCCGCGTTCGCCAAAGCGCAGCAGCGGTCCGTCGGCCGCGCCCAGCCGTATCTGATCGCCGGGCGCAAGTGGCTCCTGCTGGATGCGTCGACCATTCAGAAACGTTCCATGGCGGCTGCCCTGGTCGGTAAGGTAGTAAGTTCCCTGATCGAGACTCACGACCGCGTGCTGGCGCGAAACATAGGGGTGTCCGACAACCAGGTCCTGGTCAGGCGAGCGGCCGAGCCGAAAAGGAAACCGGGCAATCTGGCCGCGGGTTTCCGCGGCGCCGTCGCGCAGAACATAAGTTACTGAATCGCTCGATTCAGGCATGCCCCAAATTATAGGGCCGGAGTATAGGGCCAGAGTATAGGGCCAGCCTCGCGCGGGCGCCGGGGGCACGGGCAGCGACGAAACAGGGGAGATCCCGCGCGAGGCAGAGCGCGGGCGCGGGCGTGAGGGCAAGCCGGGACTCGACCCGAAGCTAGACGCCGAGGCGGGCGCAGCGAAGCAGCCTGCCGGCCCCCCTTCGGCAGCAGGCCGCACGCACATACCTTTAGCGCGTCATGGCGTAATGCACCTGCTCCTCGATCGATGCAATCGAGAGTGGCGCTTTGCCGGCGCGGGCAAGTGCTGTATTCAGCCGGGCGAGTTCGCCAGCCTTGCAGGCCTGCCAGGCGCTCAGACCTTCCCTTGCGGACACGCGCATCTGGTCATAAATCTGCACTGCTTGCGAGGGCGCCGTGCGGTCGCCGCTTTCCACTACTCGGAGCGCGGTGCCGAGCCCGGCGTTTGCAGCCGCGAGTCCGGATTCGGTGCGGCCCTCCTGCTCACCACCTTCGTGCCCCGCGCCCTCGCGGATCTGCTCTACCCTGATCTTGGCGCGCTGCAACGCGTCTGTGAGCTCCGCGGGCTCCGACGCATGCGCGTCTTCCAGTGTCTTGAGCTCCCTTTCGACGCTTTCGAGCTCGGCCATCGCTTTGCGAGTCGCAAGGGTCTGGGCATAGATCGACTGCGCCAGGGTGAACTGCGCAACCAGGCTTGCGGTGTCGGCTTGCGTGCGCGGGTCCATGACGATCGTGAGCGGCTGTTCGCTTGTCTTGCCGTCCGCAACCAGCCGGAGTCGGTACGGGCCGGGCGGCACGCGAGGCCCGGGCGGCATGCCGGCTGTATCCTCATCGTCATCGTCGCCCAGCCCAGTACCCGACCCGTTCGCGGAAAGATCCCATACAAAGCGGTGATGACCCGGGGAGCTTTGGAGTAGCTGCGGCGCCGGGAACCAGCGCTCCGCAATCGGCAGCAGCGGGCGCTTGATCTCGTTCTTTTCAGCGCTTGAAAAATGGCGCAGCACGTGGCCCTGCGCGTCCAGTACCTGCAGGGTCACCGTGGTCGCAGCGGTTGGGAGAACGTAGTCGATTACGGCACCATTGGGAGGGTTGCTCGCCTGCGGCTCTTCCGGCGGCAGCGGGGTGCCGAGGAAGCCGTCGTTGTCGACGCGATAGGTCACCGGCGGAGCATACAGATAGCTTGTTGCCCGTTGCGCGGCAGCAGCAGCGGCCTGGCGCAGCGGCTCCAGATCGTCCAGCACCCAGATGGAACGCCCGTGCGTCGCAATGACCAGGTCGCTGCCATTCTCCGCCAGATCGCGTACCGAACTCACAGGCAGGTTGAGCTGCATCGATTGCCAGTGCTCGCCTGCGTCGAAGGAGGCATACACACCGAACTCGGTGCCGGCAAAGAGCAGGTTGCGCTGCACGGAATCTTCGCGCACGGCATTGACGAAGTGCGTCGGCGCGATGCCTTCTACGCATGCTTTCCAGCTTTTGCCAAAGTCGTGCGTGATGTAGAGCAGAGGGTGCTGATCATCCAGCCGATGACGATCCACCGCGACATAGGCCGTACCGGGATCAAAGTGCGAAGCTTCGATCATGGCTATCTTGCTCCATGCACCCAGGCCTTGCGGCGTCACATCGGTCCAGTGCTTGCCTCCATCGGTGGTCAGGTGCAGGCGGCCCGTATCGGTGCCGGCCCATAGCTGGTGGGCGCGCAGCGGCGAAGGCGCAAGGCTGTACACCACGCCGTAGCCGCGCTGTTCGGCGTTGCCTGTGTTGAGCGGCGCCTGATTAGCCGAGCCGTCTGCCGAGCCGTCTGCCGCGCCCGTCAGGTCCGGGCTGATCTGCTCCCAGTGCAAGCCTCCGTCCAGCGTGCGCAAAACATACTGGGTGCCCAGGTACAGCGAGCGCTTGTCGGCAGGAGAAAAAACCAGCACCGGCGTCCACGGGTCGCGATACCGGCGCTTGTTGATGGGCAGGTCGAACCCGCCGAGCGGCCACGGGGTGATGGTCTGGCTCAAGGAGGTGCGGCGGTCGAAGCGCTGTACCGTGCCGTACGTTCCTGTCTCATAAACAATGTTGTCGTCCTGCGGATCGATTGCCAGGTAGCCGCTTTCGCTGCCGCCAGGCAGAAACCAGTCGCGTGTATCTACGTGGCCGTGGTCTGAGCGGCTTCGCAGCGCAATGGCGCCGCTGTCCTGCTGTGCGCCGTAGACGGTGTACGGAAAGCCGTGGTCCGTCGTGACGTGATAGAGCTGCGCGGTGGGCTGGTTGTACCAGGTGGTCCAGGTTTTGCCCCGGTCCAGGCTTACGGTCGCGCCCTGGTCTACGCCCAGCATCAGGTGATTGGCGTTCTTCGGGTCCACCCACACCTGGTGGTAGTCGTCCCCGCCGGGGGCCCCGCGCACAATCTCAATGGTCTTACCCCCGTCTACCGTGCGGAACAAGGCCACGTTCGGGATGTACAGGACGTTTGCGTCCGTGGGGTCGATTGCCAGCGAACTGAAATACCAGGGGCGGCTGGTGATGCGCGGATCGGTGTTGACGAGCGACCAGCTGTCGCCTCCGTCATCGGACCGATACAAGCCGTTGTGACCCGGGCACACCACCGTTGCGTACACGCGCCGGCCATCCGCACTGACGGCGATGCCGGTGCGTCCCCACTGCCCCTCCGGCAGGCCATGGCCCGTGAGAGCGCTCCAGTGCTCGCCGGCGTCGGTGGAGCGATAGATGCCGCTGCCCGGCCCTTCCACCGGCGCATATGTGCTCCATGCAGGCCGGTGCGCATTCCAGGTTGCGGCAAAAAGGATCTGCGGCTTCGCGGTAGCAATCGCCAGGTCGGCGATACCGGTCTCGGCGCCGGCATTGAGCGTCTGCTGCCAGTGCTCCCCGCCGTCGGTGGACTTATACACACCGCGTTCCGCGCTTGGCCCGTAGGCGTGGCCGAGCACGCCGGCAAACACGGTACGTGCGTCGGCCGGGTCGACCAGGATGCGGCTGATCTGCCGGGAGTCCGGCAGGCCGGCATGGCGCCAGCTCACCCCGCCATCGTCGCTGCGGTACACGCCATTACCTGACGCGAGATCGGACCGGATGTCGGACTCGCCTGTGCCGGCGTAGATCACCTCCGGGTTTGATGGAGCCACGGCGAGCGCCCCAATGGAGGCCACCGGCTGCGCATCGAAAAGAGGCTGCCAGACTGTGCCGGCGTCCGTGGTCTTCCATACGCCGCCGTCTACGCCGCCAAAGACGAAAGAGCCGTCACTGCCGGCAACGCCGCTAACGGCCACCACGCGTCCGGCGCGGAAAGGACCTAGTAAACGCCACTGCAATCCGCTGAACAAAGAAGGCGACACGGTCTGCGCCCCCGCAGGCCGGGCAAACCCCAAGCCCAGCAGAGTGGCGGCGCTAAGGACCGTAGCGCGAAGACGAAGAGAGCGGTAGGCAGGATTCATCGCTGCTGCGATTGTGGATGCGACAGCGCGTGCGAGCAAGAGCATTCTTTGATCCTGTACTCGCCCTTCGCGCAGGAACACTTATGCTAGGTGGCAGGCCGCGCTCGGTAGTAGCCGCCAAGATGACGAGGACTTCGCCTGTGAAACGACCCAGCCGTGCACTCGGTTTCTTTTTGCTTACGCTCCTGCTTGCGACGCTCGTCGCCCAGCCTTTGCATGCCGCGACCGACAAGCAGGCCGCCGGTAGCGCGATGCCCCAGCTTCGCTGGAGGATGATCGGGCCGTTCCGCGGCGGCCGGACGCGGGCCGTCGCAGGGGTGGCGGACGAGCCAAACGTCTTTTACATCGGGCAGGTGGATGGCGGCGTATGGAAGTCGACAGACTACGGCCGCACCTGGAACCCGATCTTCGACGATCAGCACACGCAATCGATCGGCGCGATCGCCGTTGCTCCTTCTGACGGCAAAGTGATTTATGTCGCCAGCGGCGAAGGGCTGCGGAGGCCGGACTTATCTGTGGGCGACGGTATCTACAAGTCAACCGATGCAGGCAAGACCTGGACGCACGGGGGCCTGCGCGACGGCCAGCAGATTCCTGCTTTGGCAGTCGATCCTCACAACCCCAATCGCGTGTTTGCCGCCGTGCTCGGCCACCCATACGGGCCAAACCAGGAGCGCGGCATTTACCGGTCAGAAGACGGCGGCGCGCAGTGGACGCGCGTACTGGGTAAGGACGAAAACACCGGCGGGGCAGATGTTGCCATCGATCCGAAGGACCCGCAAACGGTATATGCCTCGCTGTGGGAGTCGCGGCTGGGGCCGTGGGAAGACGCCAACAGCTACGAGGGCACGCATGGCGGCTTGTTTAAATCCACCGATGGAGGCACGACCTGGAAGCCGCTGACAGAAGGGCTGCCGGGCGATCTGGTGCAGGCGCATATCGCAATTGCCGCAAGCAATCCGCAGCGGCTGTATGCGACGGTGTCGACCAAGGTGGAAAGCGCCTACGCCTCCGGCAAGGGGCTGGGCGTCTACCGGTCAGACGATGGCGGCGCGCACTGGCGCCTCGCGACGACCGATCCGCGACCGGCCATGAAGATCGGCGGCGGCGACCTGCCGGAACCTGTAGTGGACCCGCAAAACCCCGACGTGGTGTATAGCACCAGCATCGTCACGTGCCGGTCCACCGACGGCGGCAAAACATGGATCAGCCTGCGCGGCGCACCGGGCGGCGACGACTACCAGAATCTCTGGATCAATCCGCGCGACCCAAAGATCATCCTCCTCGCCAGCGACCAGGGCGCGGTGGTGAGTGTGAACGGCGGCGATACGTGGGGCTCCTGGTACAACCAGCCCACGGCGCAGCTCTACCACGTAGCCGCAACGAATGACTTTCCTTACCAGGTGTGCGCCGGACAGCAGGAGAGCGGCTCTGTGTGTACCTCGACGCGCGGCAACGATGGCGAGGTTACCTTTCGAGACTGGCACCCCGCCGGCATCATCGAGTACGGCTATGCTGCGCCCGACCCCCTGCATCCGGACATTGTTTACGGCGCCGGACGCATGGAGGTTTCGCGCTACGACCGGAACACCGGCCAGGTGCAGAACGTAACGCCGCTGCCCATGCGCAAGAAAGGGCTGCGCGCCGATCGCACCGAGCCGGTGCTGTTTTCTCCAGTGGACCCGCACACGATGTACTACGCCGCAAACCAGGTCTACAAGACCACCGACGGCGGGGACCACTGGGACACCATCAGCCCTGACCTGACCCAGGAGACCACCGGGCAGCCGGCCTCGCTGCCCACGCTGACGCAGGCGCAGCAGGACGCGCGACGCGGCGCCGTGTACTCCCTTGCCGCCTCCTACAAGAATCCGCAAACGCTGTGGGCCGGCACCGACGATGGGCTGGTGTGGATTACCCGCGACGGAGGCGCGCACTGGGACCGGATCACTCCGCCCGGGGTCACGGCGTGGAGCAAGATTGCGCAGATCGACGCTTCGCGCTTTGATGACAACACTGCCTACGTCGCAGTGAACCGGATGCGCCTGGACGATCTTGGCCCCTATGCCTTTCGCACGCACGATGGCGGCCGGACTTGGCAGAGCATCGCCAAGGGGCTCCCTGGAGATGCGCCCGTAAACGCAGTGCGCGCCGACCCGCTGCAGCCAGGGCTTCTTTTTGCGGCGACCGAGCATGCCGTGTGGACCTCTTTCGATGATGGCGAGCACTGGCGCGCACTCGAGTACAACCTTCCTCACACCTCCATGCGCGACCTGCTGGTCAAGGATGACGACTTGATCGTCGCGACGCATGGGCGGTCTTTCTGGGTGCTTGACGATATGGCGCCGCTGCGGCAGCTTGCGGCTGGACAAACCCCGATGCTCTTTCCTCCGGCGGCCGCCTGGCGGGTGCGCCGAGACACCAACACCGACACTCCACTGCCTGCTGACGAGCCGGCGGCTGAAAATCCACCCGACGGCGCGGTGATCGACTATGCGCTGCCGCCAGGGACCTCGGCACCGGTCCGCCTGGAGATCCTCGACAGTGGGGGCGCTGTGTTGCGCACCTTTACCGGCAGTGGCGCGCCGGCGCAGGCTGTCGACGCTTCCAGCGAGGAACTCATTCCGGGCTATTGGCCCGAGCCTGCCAAGTCTTTGCCGGCCACCTCGGGGATGCATCGCTGGATATGGGATCTACGCGCGAGCGCGCCGGCGACCATGCATACCGAATATCCCATTGCTGCCGTGCCCTACCATACCCCGCGGACCCCGCAAGGGCCGCTGGTGCTGCCCGGCACCTACACGGTGCGCCTGACGGTTGGCGCGCGAAGCGAGAAGCAGAGCCTGCTCGTCAAAATGGACCCACGTGTAAGCACGACACCGCAAGAACTGGCCGCACAGCACACAGCCGAGGCTGCCATGGCCGACACCGTGAACAACCTGGCGACCGCCGACCTGCAGGCGCATGCGGCAGCGGAGCAGGCCGAGCAGGCGGCAGAACAAGACGCGGCCCTGGCTCCCACGCTGGCACCCTACCGCGCCGCCCTGGCTGCGCTGATGAACGGCAGCAAGGAGGGTGCGGACCGGCCGGGGCTAGACGATGTGACCGCGGAAGCGACCGCTCTTTTTACCCAGATAGGTGCAGCCGATGCCGCGCCCACCGCTGCGCAGCTGGCAGATGCCGCGCATGTAGAAGCCGAGGGCAGCGAAGCGCTGCCGGGTTGGCAGAGGTTTACACGCGAGCAGTTGCCTGCGCTGAATCGCGCGCTGGCAAAGGCGCACCATGCCTCTATCGATCTGCAGCGGCAACCGTCGAACCTGCCTGCAGCCGGGGATGAAGACTGAGCGGCGGGCGGCGGGCCGCCGTGCCGCCCGTCAACTCGCCAAAAGCCGTGCGTGTTTTTGCGAGATGGACCGCGAGCGGTCAGGCAGTCAGGAAATTAAACAGGTTGCTGACCGCATTGAGCGGCAGGGGCTCCCGCTCGATGAAGATCTCAAGCAGCGTCGTCGTATAAGGGTAAAGCAGGGTTTCTTTGCCTTGCGCCATGTGGGTGATATCGAGCTTGACCGGTTTGCCGCCTTCGTGGTCGATGGTAAGCCGATGCGGATCATCCGCATCGCCGACATAGGCCTCGTACTCCAGAAGCTTGGAGCCGCTGGAGGCAATCAACTCAAGCCATAACTTCTTGGTGTCGCCCGCTTCGGTGTTCAGGTCGAGCATGGCAGCTGAAAGGCGAATGTAGAAGCAGCGATAACTCGTATTCCCCGAGTAGGTGTCCGCAAGAAGCGGCACGGGAAGAAAAGCAGGGTCGTCTGAGTCCTCCAAGTTGTCGCCTATGTAAAGCTGCAGGTTGTAATCGGTGACCGCGTCGCCGTGGTCATCGACCACGTGCACGACCAGTTGCTGCCAGCCTGCGCCTCCCTCATCGCCCTGGGCACTGGCCTCGTTCATCTTCTGGAGCGCAGGCGCGCCAAAGGCGAGGGCATCCTGCTCCCACGCGTCATATTTCCCGTCGTCGGCCAGGCTCAGGAAACGACCGATCAGCTTGACCACCTCCGGCCGCGGCTGCGCTACGATCGTGCCGTGGTTCTGGCCGTCTACGGCAATCATCGGCGCGCCGAGCCGGGTGCTCAGCCATGGAGTGATGTTGCAGCGGGTTGTTTCGCCGGCCGCGTTCTCCAGCCGAGGCTCGCGACGAAAGTCCACACTTACCTTGCGCGTGTTCAGTGCGCAGCCGGCCCAGCGCACGGTGCCGTCTGAGCCTGGCGAGTTATCGAGCGCCGCCAGGCCCGTGTAACCCTGGTTGCCGATAAACACCGTCACATACGGCGTGTTCGGGCCCTTGTCATACAAAGGTTTGTCGCACACCATATCCCCATGAGAAAGCTTCCAGGTGTAGCTGCTGCCTAACTCCAGCCCATCCAGGATGCCGTTGCCGGCGTTCAGGAAATCCGGCCCGATCTGGCGATTGCCTTTTACCAGCGCCCCCAAAAAGCTGCGGCCCTGCTTGGCTTGGGGAGAGCCGAAGGTAGCGGGCGCAAGGCCCACCAGATGTTTCAGGCGGCGAGTCCTACTGCGTGGATCGTCGCGCGGGTACGGGTCGCTTACCAGCCACTGCCGCAGCACCAGCATGCCGGTTGAGTGCACGATCGCGTCAAAAGTCCATTGGTCATCGAGGCTGCCGCTGCTGAACTTGGTAAGTCGCAGGGCCCGGTCAAAGGCCTCGCCCAGGTCCTTGATCGTCACCTCGTTATTCAGCGAGATGTAATTTCCTACTTCAATGGGAACAGTAACAATCTTGGCATCGCTGAGCGCGCGCTTCCAAGGCATCAGGTCTTCGCCGCTTGCGGAGTAGCCGTGAATCAGCAGCACCCGGCCTGTGGTGACCGGCGTCGCCGTATTGGGTGCAGGAGGCTGCGCGGTTCCGCCGCCGCCTGCACTCGCATCCGCATCTGCTGCCCTGCTTCGCTTCACACTGGCTGAGGTTGCCTGTTCCATGCTTGGTTCTCCCCGGAATGCCGCGCGGAATACCTGGGCCAAAAGCCTGCGCTGCAACGAAGAGGAAGTGTAGCCACTGGGTGCGCAGGCCAGCAAGCAGAAAACAAAGCGTCAGCGCTCCCCTTGCGCCTGTCTAGGCGGTCTCGGGGGACCTTCTTTGTTCCCGTCCGGCGTGGCTTGCTCGAGCGTGTCTCCGCGCACGCTGGTGCCCGCGTCCAGTGTAGTTCCACGGCGCAGCAGGACCTCGCAGCGGTCGTCGATCAGCACGCGGCTTTCTATCGTCACCTCATCCTCGATCGCGAGATTGTAGCCGAAATAAAAAGTCAGTCCGGGATAGATCAAAACATTGTTGCCGATGCTCTTGAAGATGTGCCGGCCCAGCATGGCGCGAAAGCGAAAGCCCAGCCAATGGTTGAGCCCGGCAGGCGAGCGATCGAACATCTGCCAGAAGTAGATGAGCGGCTTGATGAGTTCGTATTTTTCCTTGTCGACGGCAGGCTCGTATTCGCCTTCGAGGATGACGTTGCGGGACATGAGCGAGAGTTCGAGGACGTTGTAGCCCAGCTCACTTTCAAGCTGAAAATTGAGGCGGCCGCCTTTGGGAGTCCCCAGCATGATCTGGTGCAGATTATCCTGCACCAGTTCTTCACGCAGCACCGGCTTGCGATGTTTTTCGATCTCGCGATCCAGGTAGCTGAGCCAGCGAAGAAAAACCTCCTTGGCTTCGCGCGATGGGTCCAGTTCTCGATATTGCTGCCGGGGCATGGGTTTCCTTTTCTGCTAGAAGCAGATGCGACTGGAGCGGCGAGCGTCGCAAGCGCCTGCTTACTGGCCAAGCGCCGCTTACTGGCCAAGCGCCTGCTTACTGGCCAAGCGCTGCTTACTGGCCAAGCGCTGCTTACTGGATGGAGAAGATCGCGGACACCGTGGCCGGGCGCGTGATCATCGGGGCGCTCAGGTTGAGCTGAGGGGCCATGCGGCTCGCGCCGATCCCTCCTCCCATTCCCGGGCCAACCGTGGCGCGCATTACCGGCAAGGGTCGCATGATCTCTACCTGGTTGGTCGCGTAGAGCAGGCTCCCCACCTTTGCGCCAAGATTTTTTGCCATCTGCGCGGCCAATCGCTGCGCGTGCTCCAAGGCCTTGGTGCCCGCTTCAGCAGTGAGTGAAGCTTCATCGGCAACCGACCAGTCGATCTGCCCGCTCTCGTTCGCACCCGCGTCTACCGCTGCTGCCAGCAGCCTGGCTACCGCATCAGGCGTCGTCCTGACGGTCCCGCTCTGATGCGCCTCGTACCTGCGCTGGGCACGCTCGTCCGGGGTCAGGTTCTGGTTCTGGAACCCCTGTGTAGGCTCGGTGCTCTGGCTGTCGCTCTCGATTGCATCGTTCGCAACGCCCGCCTTCGTCAGGGCGTCGCTGATCGCTTGCGAGAGGCGCGCAGCGTCAGTGTAGGCGTGGGCGGAGTCGGCGGCGTAGGTCCGAAAGCCTACGCGCAAAGAGGCCGTGTCGGCTCGCCGCTCGGCGTTCTCTGTCGCGGTAATGGAAATGGTGCGGTTAGCCTGGCTCACCTCCACCTGCTGCGCCTGCACGTCCGCAACATAGCAGCCGAAGAGCGCCGCCCACACAACCACTAGCCACGCTACCCGCTTTGCTGCCCGCATAGCCCATCTCCTCATAATCAAAGCCGAGGCCGCCTGCCGGCATACCGGCGCAGCAGACCTCGGCTTTTTGGCGGCTCGCTCAAACCGCTGCACTGCATAGACACCGCGGCACAGGCTTCCGGCACCAGGCGGGTGCAGTTTTCTTTGATGGTGCAGTTTTCTTTGGCAGTCTGCTCGTCCCGGCCGGCTCAGGATTTTCAACTGATCCGAAGTGACCTCCCGGCCGCCTCAGGATTCTCGGCCGCTCCGTGCAGAGGGCGCAAGCCTCTACCTTCGCGCTCCATCCGGGCGCATGGCCCGCAGGCGTTCGAGCACGCTCATCGCAGCCCCGCAATCGAGCGCGTCCGTTGCCCGTAGGAGTGCCTCGGAGAGATTAGTCGCGACTCCGCCGGCAACCAGCGCAGCCGCGGCGTTCAGCGCGACCACATCCCGGCGCGGTCCCCGCTCCCTGCCTTCAAGAATTGCGAGCAGCACGGCCGCACTTTGCTCGGCGGAGCCGCCGCCGCCAAGCGCCGAAAGCGGCGCCAGCGGGAGGCCGAGCTCGCTGGGCGCGAGCTGGGTGTACGCGATCTCCGCTGCTGAGCCGGCTCCGCCAACAGGCTGCCGAACGGTCGCGATCTGGCTCGTGCCGGTCACGGTCAACTCATCCAAACCTTCGCCGTAGACCACCATGGCGTGCCGCACACCCAGCTGTTGCATCGCCTGCGCCACCAGCTCCATCTTCGACCGCGCCCAAACACCCATGACCTGCGCCCGGGCACCGGCCGGGTTGGTGAGCGGGCCGGCCAGGTTGAAGATGGTCCGAAAGCCGAGTGCACGCCGCACCGGCGCCAGGCGGCGCATCGCCGGGTGCAGCGAGGTGGCCAGCAGAAACATAAAGCCCGTAGAACGAAAACAGGCAACCGCCTCCGCCGGAGGCAGATCGATCGGCACACCGAGCGCCTCCAGCACATCTGCAGATCCGCACCTTGACGTCACGGCACGGTTGCCGTGCTTGGCGATCCTGGCTCCAGCGCCGGCGGCTACCAGCGCGGCGCCCGTAGAAATATTGAAGGTACCGTGTCCGTCTCCGCCTGTCCCGCAGGTGTCTACCAGCGCTTCCCGCTCCGCGTTGGTAAGCGGGAGGGGTGTTGCGGCGGCGCGCATCGCTTCAGCAAAGCCGGTCAGCTCCGCGGCTGTTTCCCCGCGCATGGCCATCGCTGTCAGCAGAGCGGCCAGCTCGATCTCTGTAGCGGCGGCTGGCTCAAGCAGTAGCTCCGTCAAGAGAGCGCGCGCCTCCGCACGGCTGAGCGTGTGCCGGTCCTCGACGATGGACTTCAAAAGGATGTGCAGGCTGGACATGCGCGTCTCTCCGTCATCGTAGCTGACTGCGAA
The DNA here is from genome assembly GCA_964246065.1 of uncultured Acidobacteriaceae bacterium. GTDB lineage: Bacteria > Acidobacteriota > Terriglobia > Terriglobales > Acidobacteriaceae > EB88. Next base: position 5,249 of record CAXTPL010000034.1, on the reverse strand, counting down.
AAGAAGCCTCTGGCGACGTCGCGCTCCTCGAGCGACCGTGCGGCCTGAATTTCGGCCGTAAATCAGCCCAAGAGGCGGCCAGCTTCGGCCTGAAAAGTGCGGCCTAGAAAAGTGCGGCCTAGAAGAGTGCGGCCTAGATACGGAAAGGCCATGCACCCTCAGGCCCACACCATGCATAGCTGCTGCGGCTTTCTGAGCCGTTGCCCTGCGGCCATGCCCAGCTTTCAGGCGTGGTTTGTTCGCTCCAGTCAACCGGCAGAGCGCAGGAGCCGCCCCGCGCGGCCAGGGCAAACGCCGACCGCATGGCGGCCGCCTGTTCTGCCCCACGCGAGCCCGCGCCAGGAGAGACAAACAGCGCTGTGCCCGATCGCGCCAGCACATCGAGCCATTGCCGGTTCTGCTCCCAGGCGATCTCGGCCGAGATGCCGACGCAGTCTGCGTCCTGCACAAAGAAAGCGCCATGCTGCGGCAGGCGAAAGGCCAGTGTGTTGATGCCCATGCGGCGGGTCCGCTCCCAGCAGCGCCCGCTTGTGTCGTCGCCGGTCCGCTGGATGTCGAACAACCCCTGGCCCAGGTGCCCGATTGCATTGCACCCAAGCACCAGGGCACGCGCGTGGCAACGATCCCTGATGCCTGCATAGAGATCGCGGATCACCTCCGCGTTGGTGCGGCTGCGGTCATGCAGCGCCCAGCCCGGCAGGGTGGGTTGTGCGCCCATCTCGAAACCCCACTGGCCCAGCAGGTCAAAGGTCGAAAAGTCGTGCTTAACCAGTTCATAACCCCACCCTACGACCTGGTCCACCTTGGCAAGCACCCGCTCGCGCGCTTCAGGGACTGTGACGTCATAGGCCAAAGCCTGGGCTCGCTCGCCGCGATCCCCAAAGCGCGCAGCAGGGAGAAGCAGCCCGGAGTCCGTGCCGGCCGGTGCCAGCAGCGGGCGTATCCAGATGCCCGGCCGGACAGACAAGCCCTTGATCTTTGCCGCCAGCTCGCCCATGTCGGGGAACTTCGCAGGGTCGTTCCAGCCATCGTCGATGATTGAGAACGGTCGCACGCCGTTGCCCTCTGAAAGCTGGGCGAGATACTGTGTGTCGGCCAGGATGCTTGCGGCCGTGCTGTTTCCGTAGGCGTAGTACCAATCGTTGAAGCCATACACGGGCGGCGCGGGCAGCGAAGGCGCGGAACACATCTGCAGGCAAAAGGCGTGCAAGGCCCCTTGGGCGCTCTCGCTCGGTAGGCCGGCCCGCGTGACCACGGTGGCTGCGTCCAGCACGCGGCTGCCAAGCTGCACCCCGGAGCCCCCATTGGTTACATCCAGCCAGAGCGATACGCCTTGCGGGTCGAGTTGCCAGAAGCAGAGCGCGGCGGCCCCGGTCATGACGCCATAGGCGTGGCAGCGCGACCCGCCAAGCGTCGCGAAGTACCAGGG
>CAXTPL010000034.1:0-3810 GCA_964246065.1 uncultured Acidobacteriaceae bacterium | reverse complement strand
GCATCACACGCTGCGGCTCTATGCCGCGCCAGGCCAGGTCGCCGTAGGAGCGTTCCCAGGCGTCGCCCAGCACGAGCAGCTGTGCTTGGGCCTGGGTCGTCTGGGGCAGGATTGTTTGGATCGGAGTGGTCTCGCCCGAGTTTGCTTCAGACGGGGTGCGCCAGCGCAGGTGCAGCCGTTCCACAGGCGAGGCGGGCGCAGCCAGAAGAATCTGCAATCGGTCGCCGACGCGGCGCGTCTCCACCTCGAAGCCCGCATCCTCCCACCGGTTCCCGTTGCGACGTAGAGAGACTGCTTTGCCGTGGCCGGGATAGAGTGTGACGGCATCGGGAGGGCGCAGCAGATCGAGAAACCCCTGGCCGGCCGGCTGTTGCGGCGAAGCTGCCAGGGGCCTGCCGACGGCCAACAGGCCGCCGACGGCGGCTCCTCCGCGCAGCAGGCGACGACGTGTGATGCCACCGAAAACGCTCGCGTCCACAGCCGGTTTCCTCCTCGGAGACGGGACTTGCCCTCGACCACTGCCCAGACTGCCGCACACGCCCGGCAGCGCTGAACCCTCTGGACCGCTGGTGCGTGCCTCCAGCTTAACCCGGACGAAAGTGGGGGCCTTGCCGCATAATGGCCGCATGACACGCCCTTGCTTTCTCGTTGTCGATCGCGAGTACTCCGGGTCCCTTTCCACACGCAAGCTGCTGCTCGAGGCCGCCAAGCTCAACGTCATCACCAGCTACAGCGCCGAGGAAGCGCTCGCCACCTTGAAGAAGTTCCCAGCGGTCGATGGTGTGGTGCTCGATACCGGGGTTGCCGATCTGGACTGCACCGAACTGGTGCAGGAGATGCGCAGGCTCGCCCCCGGCATCCCGGTTCTCGCCATCGGCTCGACACGAGGCACCCCCTGCCTGGAGGCTGACCAGTTTCTCGAGTTTTACGATCCCAAAGGTTTGCTGGATTATGTGCGTCGCCTGTTACCTGAGCAGACTGCCGACCTGGAACGGCGGGAACGAAGCCTCTAGGTCGAGCGCCTTTCTGAGGTTGCGCCAACCAGGACGCCTGACAATGCCCGCGCTCGCCTGTACCATGTTGACTGGCCGCAGCCGAAAAGAGCCTTCTATGAAAATTCATGAGTACCAGGCGAAAGATATTCTTGCCAAGCATGGCGTGGCCGTGCCGCAGGGCGAAGTAGCAAACACCTTTGACGAAGCCATGGATGTGGCCCGCAAGCTGTTTGCCGGCGGCGCAGGCGGGGTGGTCGTCAAGGCGCAGATCCACGCCGGGGGCCGCGGCAAAGGCGGCGGCGTCAAGGTGGCCCGCACGCTTGCCGACGCAGAAGAGCACGTCAAGAACATACTAGGCATGCAGCTGGTGACCCACCAGACCGGGCCGGCCGGCCAGCGCGTGCAGCGGCTGCTGATTGAAGAAACGGCGGCGATCGATCGCGAACTGTACCTGGGCATCGTGCTCGACCGGGCGGCGGCGAAGCTGGTGTTTATGGCCTCCAAAGCCGGCGGAATGGAGATAGAAGAGGTCGCCGCCAAAGATCCGGACGCAATCAAGAAGGTGTATATCGACCCCGCCGTCGGCATGCAGGCCTATCAGGCCCGCGAGCTGGCTTTTGCCCTCGACATCAAGCCGCACATGCTCCAGGCGGCGGTCAAGTTCATGCTGGCCCTGTATGAGGTCTTCATCGTGACCGACGCGTCCCTGCTCGAGATCAACCCCTTCATCACGACCAAGCCGAGCGGGCCGGGCGCCCTCGACGACAAACTTTTCGCGCTTGACTGCAAGCTGACCTTTGACGACAACGCCATGTTCCGCCAGAAAAGCTTGAAGGAGCTGCGGGACGTAGCCGAAGAAGATCCGCTCGAGGTGGAAGCCTCAAAGTATGCGCTGAACTACATCAAGCTCGACGGCAACATCGCCTGCATGGTCAACGGAGCGGGCCTGGCCATGGCGACCATGGACATCATCCAGTACGCGGGCGGCTCGCCGGCAAACTTTCTCGACGTGGGAGGCGGCGCCAATCAGCAGCAGATTGAGAATGCCTTCTCGATCCTGCTTTCCGACAAAAACGTCAAGGCAGTGTTCATCAACATCTTCGGTGGTATTCTCCGCGTCGACACGCTCGCGCAGGGGGTCGTCCAGGCAGCCAAGAACCTCAACGTCACGGTGCCGATCGTGCTGCGCCTGGAGGGCACCAACGTCGAAGAAGGACGCAAGATCCTGGCCGACTCCGGCCTTTCCTTCGCGGTTGGGGAAACCATGCAGGACGCGGCGGAAAAGGTTGTAGCGGCTGCCTCGGCAGTGTGACACAAGCAGCTTTTGCCGCGCGCATGTAGAGCCGACCGAGACCGCCCCGCACTGCGGTGGCCGCACAAAAGACAGAGACACGGAGAAGAGCCAAGATGGCAGTACTAGTCGATAAAGATACCCGCCTGATCGTGCAAGGCATTACCGGACGGGAAGGCACCTTCCACGCCAAGGGCTGCGCCGAATACGGCACGCAGGTCGTCGGCGGGGTGACCCCCGGCAAGGGCGGCTCCACGCACGAAGGCTGGCCGGTCTTCAACACTGTCGCGGAGGCGGCGGCCGAAACAGGCGCAAACGCCACTGTCATCTTTGTTCCGCCGCCCTTTGCCGCGGACGCGATTCTTGAAGCCAATGATGCCGGGCTCCCGTTGATCGTCTGCATCACTGAAGGCATTCCCATCAACGACATGGTTAAGGTGTGGTCTGTGCTGAAACACTCGCCCTCGACCCTGATCGGCCCGAACTGCCCTGGCGTGATCTCGCCCGGCAAGGCCAAGATCGGCATCATGCCCGGCCGGATCCATAAAGAAGGCTCGGTCGGCATCGTTTCACGCTCCGGCACCCTCACCTACGAGGCGGTGTACCAGCTCACGCAGCGCGGGATCGGGCAATCCACCGCGATCGGCATCGGCGGCGACCCGATCGTGGGTACCACCCATGTGGACGCCTTAAGACTGCTGAACGAGGACCCGGAGACCGAGGCCATCATCCTGATCGGTGAGATCGGCGGCACGGCGGAGGAGACAGCAGCGGCGTACGTCAAGGAGCATGTCCGCAAGCCGGTGGTCGGCTTTATCGCCGGGCAGACCGCGCCTCCCGGTCGACGCATGGGTCATGCAGGGGCCATCATCTCTGGCGGGCAAGGGACGGCAGCCGAAAAGATGGATGCGCTTCGGGCCGCGGGCATCCACGTGGTCGAGTCGCCCGCTGCGATTGGAGAAACGCTGGCGCGAGCGATCGGACGCTGAGGGAGGCAGCAAAGCGCACCCCGCAAGCGCAGCGCGCACGTTACTAAAGTGTAGGCGGAGGGGCAGAGTCCCGGCCCAAGTGGTAGAAGCAAAACCGGGTATTCCCAGCGAACGCGTAAGATTCCGGCAATGGGAATACGGGAAAGCTTTGTTTTTCAACGTTTCGTCAGTATTTTACTACCATTACCCGTTCGGGTCGGTCTAGGCTCGTCCTAAGCGCATATTTGCGCATAGGAGAGTTCCATGCAGACCTCAAGCCGTCGCGTCCTCGCCCTTTCCGCCCTCTTGCTGACCACCAGCGTAACCCTGGCAGCCTCGCCCGCAAGCGGTGGATCGGCTCATTTCGCCGGCAACGAGATCGGCAAGGCGCCTGTTTCGACCAACTCGCATTTTGACATAGCGAAGGTACTCTCGGATAGTCTTTCCGCTTCTCCGATGAGCGGCATTCCCCATCCCCCGATCGGCAATCTGGCCGCCGCTGTTTCCCCGATGAACGGCCTTCCTCACCCTCCTGTTAGCACGCTGACTGCCGCTG
>CAXTPL010000033.1:21255-23551 GCA_964246065.1 uncultured Acidobacteriaceae bacterium | reverse complement strand
AAGCGCGCGCCTCGCTGCGGCGAAAGATAAAGCTGCACACCGCCAGCAGCCCCACCGTGTACGCGGCCAGCACACCCCAGGAGAGCCATGGCGACACAACACTGTAGCCCAGGCTGCCCAGCGCCAGCCGAGAAAAGTAGTACGACGGCAGCACGTGCGCAACATGTTGCAGCCAGTGTGGCAGCACATCAACCGGCATCCACAGCCCGCCGCAAAACGACATGGGAAGGTAAATGAGGTTGATGATGCCGGGTGCGGCACTGGGCGGCATGGACAAGCCAAGCAGCAGGCCGAGGCTGGCAAACGGCACCACGCCGCCGGCCACCACCAGCAAAAGCTTCGCCAGCTCCCACGCCGAGATGATGTGGCCGGAGATAGCGGTGCCAAGGACAGAAAGCAGCAGCGTGATCACCATGGCAAAGCAGATGCTCGCCGCGAGCTTGGCTACCAGGTAAGCTCCGGCGGGCATGGGGCTGGCGCGTTTCAGCTCAAGCCAGCCGTGGCCGCGCTCATGCGCAAGGCCGGCCCCGATCCCGAACAGCGCCGAGCCCATGGCGCCGAAGCAGGCATAGCCGGCGAGAATGTAGCGGGCATACAAATGGCCCTGGTACGTTTCATGCGCGTTCATTGAGGCGAACATGAGATAGAACAGCACCGGAAACCCGATGGTTGAAAAGGTGAATGCGCGATTACGAAGCAGCTTGAGAAACTCGTAGCGCGACTCCTGCGCGTAGACGCGCAACATGGGCGGAGTGTCATAGGTGCTCGATGCGACGGGGTGCTGAGCAAGACTTGCCATGGTAGAGATCCTTTCCTGCGAGTTACAGTGCACGCGTTAGCTTTGCGGGGACGAAGTATCGCCTTCGGCAACCAGGGCGAGAAAAGCGTCTTCAAACGCCGTTCCTGCCACCTCAAGGCTGGCAAGGGCAGGGTCAAGCGGGAGCAGCACCCGAAGCAGAGCCTCAGGCGACGATGTTTGCAGCACGGTGACCGCGCCTTCCTGCCGGAGCTGCGTCACGCCGGGCAGTGCAGCGAGTATGTCTGCGGGGATGGCGGTGCGGCAGCGCACGGTAGAAACCTGGGCCACGCCCTTCAACTCGGCAGGGGTACCTTCGGCCACGATGCGGCCACGCTGGATCACCAGCACGCGCGTTGCGAGGGCTTCAGCCTCGGGCAGGTAGTGCGTGGTCAGGAGCACGGTTTTGCCGCGCGCCGCCATCAGGCGGATCTGCTCCCAAAGTGCACGCCGCGCCTCAATATCCATGCCCAGCGTGGGCTCGTCGAGAAAAAGGAGGTCAGGGTCGCCGCACAGCGCCAGGGCAAAGAGCATGCGCTGCTTTTGTCCGCCGGAAAGCTGGCCGAAAAGCTTGTCGGCAATTTCGGTGAGTCCCGCGGCGGCAAGCACCTCGTCGAGCGGCAGAGGATGCGGATAGTAGCTGCGGAAAAGATCGAGATGCTCGCGTACTTTGAGCGACTCGGGCATGCGGCCTACCTGCAGCATGGCGCCCGTACGCAGGCGCCCGGTACGCTCGCGCGGGCTGCGGCCAAACAGCGCAACCTCACCGGAAGTCTGGGGAGTCAGTCCGAGCAGGGTGCGAATGGCCGTTGTTTTGCCGGCGCCGTTTGGCCCCAGCAACGCTACGATCTCGCCTCGCCGCAGCTCAAAGCTGATGGTATCGAGCGCGCGCTGCGTCCCGTACATCTTGGTGACCCCGCGCACCACTGCGACGGCTTCTGCGGGCCTCGCAGACGGCGCTTGGAACCGGGTGCGGGTGCTGCTTGCCGCGGCTGACTCGTACATCTCCAGTGCTGCCATGTCTTTGCTCCTTCCCTTCCGGGTCGAGTTACCAACGAAGCAAGTATGCGTCAGCCTCGAGGAGCCTTGTGAGTGTGCTTTGTCAACAAAGTGGCGTGACACTTGTCACCCGCCCTCTGCGCTCGCGCGCCGGGCGCCGGGCGGCCGCCGGGTTGCAGCAGAGGCAAGCCAGGACGCATCCCATCGGTAGCGGGTTCCAGGTGGCGTCGGCCGGCCCGTCAAACTTTCACGGAGGATTGCCATGACCGACACAGCGAAGAAGTGCGCTCATCCCGCCTGCAACTGCACCGTAGCGGATGGAAAAAAGTTTTGCTCAGACATCTGCCACGACGCAAAAAACATGCTGGAGATCGCCTGCCAGTGCCACCATGCGGGCTGCCAGGGAGAGGCGCTGCGCCACTGACGGGATACGAACCGGTGCTACCCTCCACACGGGCGTTGGTGCGGCGCACACTGTTGCCCCCCCTTAAGGGGGCGGCT
>CAXTPL010000033.1:9182-21245 GCA_964246065.1 uncultured Acidobacteriaceae bacterium | reverse complement strand
ACCTGCGTCCAAGCAGAAACATAGTGCCGCCGAAAAGCAGCATGATCGTGCCCCAGATCAGGTTGATGTCCAGCCCGGCGGAGCGCGCATAAATCTCGCTGCCGCGTGTGAGCAGGCCATAGCTGCCGAGAATCACGCCGACGATCAGAAACAGCAGTCCCATAGGTACGCGCAGATCAAGATTCATCGTGGAGCCCTTCTGCCCTCCCGGGGCCCGTGCTTTAGCGGAAGATCAGGTTCAGCGTAATCAGCATCGCGACGAGCCCCACGGCGATCACCTTGGGCCTCGTATACCAGGTCATGTGGGTCTCGACAGGCTTGGGCGTGAGCGAGTAGACAAGCCCCACCAGCTCACCCTCCGGCCGCGGTTTGGTCACAAGGCTCAGGGCGATCGTCAGGACGAAGTTTACGGAAAACGCCCAGATGGCCGTCCAGAAGTTCTGCGCCATCTCGCTCGGGTAGGTATGCACAACGGTGATCCAGCCGCCGTGGATACCCGGATGCGCATCCGCCGGCAGCGTGAGGCCATGGTGGACCACCGCCGCTACCGTGCCCGTCACAAGCCCGGTAAATGCGGCGTGGCCGGTGGTGCGCTTCCAGAACATGCCGAGCAGAAAGGTCGCAAACAGCGGCGCGTTAACAAAAGAAAACACCAGCTGCAGCGTGTCCATGATGTTGTTGAAACCCATGGCCGCATAGGCACAACACATGGAGAGCAGGATGCCGGCTACTGTGGCAATACGCCCCATGCGGAGATAGTGCGCGTCGCTCCCATTTTTCTTGATGTAGGACTGGTACAGGTCGTAGGTCCACACCGTGTTGAAGGCGGTCACGTTGCCGGCCATGCCGCTCATAAAGCTCGCCAGCAGCGCGGTAAGCCCCAGGCCGAGGATGCCCGTCGGAAAGTAGTGCAAGAGCATGTTGGGAATGGCAAGGTCGTAGTCGAGAACAGGATTGCCCTTCTCGTCAGTGAGCACCTGCCCCGTTACGGCGTTCCGTTTGACCGGGATCAGCCCTTTGCCCTGCGGATTCGCGTCCTCGTTGGCTTGCCCGGCAACGCCGACCGCGGTGGGCCGTACCGTCGAGGCAATCCCCGGGCGGTCCGGTCCTTGCCCGGCCGAGGCCATGGCATGGCTGGTCACCGCGGGCGTGGCAATCGCGATCAGACCTGGGAGGATCACCAGAAATGGAAAAAACATCTTGGGAATGGCCGCGATCAGAGGCACCCGGCGCGCGGACTCTTCAGAGTCGGTAGCCATGGCGGTCTGGATGACAAGGAAGTCGGTGCACCAGTAGCCGAAAGAAAGAACAAACGCGAGGCCCATGGAGAGCCCGAACCACTCAACGCCAAGCGGGTTGTTGTGGGCGTTGGTCATGCCTCGCCAGGAGTGCGAAAAGGCCGGCGGCATCTTTTCCTTCAACCCTGACCAGCCGCCGACATTGCGCAGCCCGACCCAGACCAGCGGCAGGAAACCGGCAACGATGAGGAAGAACTGCAGCACCTCGTTGTAGATCGCGCTCGTCAGGCCGCCGAGAAAGATGTACCCGAGCACGATAATGGCGGATAGCAGGATGGCGAAGTGAAAGATCCAGCCCAGGGGGAGCCCCAGGTGCAGAAACAAGGAGTCGAAGATGTGAAGGGTCTGGATCAGCCGCGCCATCGCGTACATGGAGATGCCGGACGAGAAGACCGTCATTACGGCAAAGGAGCAGGCGTTGTAGGCGCGCGTTTTTTCGTCGAAGCGCAGACGAAGAAACTCGGGAACCGAGCGCGCCTTTGACCCGTAGTAGAACGGCATCATGAAAACGCCGACGAAGATCATCGCCGGGATCGCGCCGATCCAGTAAAAGTGGCTCGTAGCGATGCCGTACTTGGCGCCCGAGGCGCCCATGCCGATCACTTCCTGTGCGCCCAGGTTGGCGGAGATAAACGCCAGACCGCAGATCCAGGCAGGCAGCGATCGCCCGGCCTGAAAGAAATCCTTGCTCGTCTTCATGTAGCGCTTGAGGGCGAAGCCGATGCCCAGCACAAAGACGAAGTAGAGCAGCATGATCAACCAGTCGACCAGGGTAAGATTCAAGGCGCGCGGTTCTCCTCTGTGAGTGGTGGCGCTCGGTTTGCTGCAGACGGGTCTTCAAGTCGAGGGCTGGGAATGGAAGGCCCCCGGCACACTCTACCGGGTTGGCAGAGGCTGCGTCCACTCGGGCGGCAGCGGGTGGGGCATCGGCTTCAGGCAGAGCGTAAGGCCCCGTGGCGGCGGCCGGGGCCAGTGGCGGGCCACTTCTGTTTCTTTCGCGTACGATGCCCCGTGAAGACGCGTTGCCGTGTTGTTCCCGCAGAGTCGGGCCCTTCAGTTTCTTGGTTGTTCCCTGCGACCGGGTTTTGGAGCTATACTACTCCGCAAGTGGAGTGGCCTGCTCCCCCGGCAGAGCGGCCCGCAATTTCAGAATGGTCTCCTAAGGGGATAAGCCTCGTGCCCAAACCGCCTGCCGCCAGCACTGCGACCTACCCGTCCACGCTTTATCCGCCGCCAGACACTCCGAACCTGGCGGGCCTGGAAGACCGACGCCGACTTTCGCCTGCCGCCCTGCGCGCCTTTTTAAGCATCATGCGCCACTGGAAGGTTCGCGACGAGGATGCACGCGCCTTGCTTGGAGGCGTGTCCAATGGCACCTTCTACCAGTGGAAACAGAGTGGCGGCAAGCTGCTTGAGCAGGACCGGCTGATGCGCATCTCCTACCTGATCGGCATCTTCAAGTCGCTCAACATCCTGTTCTCCCTGCCCCTGGCCGATCAGTGGGTACACCTGCCCAACAAGAACGAGATCTTTGCCGGACGTTCACCGCTTGAGTACATGCTGCGCGGCGGCACGCCTGCCATGGATACGGTACGCCAGCTGCTCGACGCGCGCCGCGGCGGTTGAACGGCCGTCTTTTAACCGCGACGGTTGAACCGCCGTCTTGTAAAGGAGCCACGCTGACCATGCCCCGCACCCCCGCGCAGCCTCCCAGCAGAAAGCAACAGAGCCGTGCCTCGGTGGCTGATGCTGCGCGCCATGTGGAGGAGGCGCTTGGCGTCCGGGCTGCCGGAGCGTTCGACCCGATTGAGCGGCTCAGCTTTGCCGCCAGCGCCGAGGCGAGCTCCTCATCTTCTTGGGGCCCGCGGCTGGCCGTCATCAACCCCCAGGCCACCGGCAGCGCAAAGCTTCCGCCCGTCTCCGAGATACGGCGCTTCAACGCCAGCCGGCTCCTGCCTTCCAAGTACAGCGAGTCCGTGCTGACCCGGATCGCCGACAACCAGGACGACCTCGCCCTTATCTTCGCGCTCGACAATGCCACCAACGACCGCCTGCTGGCTGAAGGCAATCTCCGTCTCGGCATCACGGCCCGGGAGCTGGTCTTCAACGTTCCCAACTACCGCATCATCAATGCCGCTTTTTGCCATCCTCATCCGCAGGGCGGTCGCTTTTCGCTGCCCTACCGGGGAGCCTGGTACGCCGCCTTTGAACTGGCCACCGCCAAGGCCGAGGTGCTCTTCCATCGCGCGCTCCACTTCCACGAGATTAGCTGGAACCAGCCCGAAGAGCTTGACTACGACCAGTATTTTGCGGACTTCTGTGGCAGCTTCCATGACCTTCGCCCGCAGGGAACGGAAGCAAGCCCGCAGACAGAAACCTCCTCCGGAACCGAGCCTTCGGCAGTGCTTTCTCCGCCCGATCTGTTGGATAGATCTGTTCTATCTGATCCATCTGTTCTGTCTGAGCCATCAAATCCGTCTGTTTCATCGGACTCATCGCCTGGAGCCGGCTCGACTGCCGAACGCCCCGGCAAAGACAGCCGGATCGCCCTCCGCTCCGTTGCGGCCAGCGAGAAAGCTCTTTCTGAGCAGGCTGCGCTGCATGCCCACACCGCCGGCATCGCGCCGCGGCTGCAGGCCACCGTCGCTCCGGTGGGCGACTTCGGCCCTTGCCTCGAGCCGCGCAGCTATGTCGCCTCCCAGCAGCTAACGCTCGAGCTCCTCGAAACCGGCTCGCCCGGCATCCTTTACCCGAGTACTCGACGGCCCGGCGGCAGCTGCATCGCCTGTTTTCGCCCTAGCCTGGTCTGCAACGTACGCAAGCGCGATCTGTTCCGGCTTACCTGGTACCCGGACCGCCCGGCAACGTTTTTGCGCTGCGAACGCCCACCTGTCGCCGCTGTCTAGCAGCGCACGCGATGCACGCAGAAAGCCTGCTCCGGCCTTCTGCGCGTCCACAGAGCTCCGGATCAGCTTACCCGCCGGGCACGCATCGGGCGGGCCGGCTTGCGGTTGCTCCCGGCCAGGTCGGCAAGCAGCGCGCGCAGATGCTCTACTGCCGAGGCATGGACCTGCGAAACCCTGGACTCAACCACCCCGAGCACCAGCCCGATCTCCTTCATGGTGCGTTCTTCGTAGTAGTACAGCGTCATCACCAGCCGCTCGCGCTCCGGCAGCTGTTCAATGGCGGCGCTCAAACGGGTGCGCGCTTCGCCTTCCAGGCACCGGTAAAGCGGGTCGTCGGTCTCCTTGCCGGGCACAAAGGCCAGCTCTTCTTCGCCGCCTTCTTCTGAGCGCTCCGCGTTCAGCGTAGAAATCTCCAGCCCCTTCAGCTCTCCCAGCAGCTGGTGAAAGTCGCCCAGCTCCACGCCCATCTCGATGGCGATCTCGGTTTCAAGCGGGGGGCGCCCATAGCGGGACGTCAGGCTGCGCGTCGCTTCTTCGACTGCGCGGCCTTTCCGGCGCAGCTCCCGCGGGCTCCAATCAAGCGAGCGCAGACTGTCCAGAATTGCACCCCGGATCCGGAACTGTGCGTAGGAGCGGAACTGCACGTTTTTCTCCGGGTTGAACTTGCGCGAAGCATCGATCAGCCCCAGCGTACCGGCCGAGATGAGCTCCTCGAACTCCACATGCTGCGGCAGCCGCTCGTGGATCTGGCGTGCAACATAGCGCACCGTCGGCAAGTGCTCGATCATCAAGCGCTCCTGCTCGGCCGCGCGGGCTTCGGCAGTAAGCGGCTGTTCCGCCTTGGCGATGGAGACGCGCCGCACCGGCGCCGTTTCAGGCTCTCCCGAAGGAAGAAAAGGAAGCGAACCCAGCACCGCGACCGGGGTAGGCATTCCGCTGTTGTCAAAGGCATGACCGCCGGTGACCAGGGCTTCAGCATTGCTCTGCATGTGCGCTTCTCCGTGACGCCCGGCAACCCTGGTTTTTGCCGCTTCCGCCTCCGCTCCCGAACCGGGAAGGCGTGGCGTGCGACAAGGCTGCGGAGCGGGCTTGCGCATCATGGGGAGTGCTTTTGCCCGGCGCGCGCGAAGCCCGGAAACAACACCACCTTCCGGAACGATCACGCGGGCAGAACTTGCATCCACTAGCTGCCAAACCTTGCCGGGCTTTCTCGGTACCAGCTGCCCGACGAAGCGACATAAGTGCATGGCTGTAGCCGCATTTTCAGCAGCAAGATAAAGCTTTTCTAATGTTGTTCCGCTGCTTTATTTTCTGTGGCGCCGCCGCGTGCAGAAGCGGCGCGCACGAGCCTTGCATATTGCTGAATACAGGAGGTTTCGCGTAGAAGCGGCCTAGTCGCAAAGCTTATCGGAGAGCCCTGGCGACCCCGCTGCCTCCGTCCGCAAAGCAAACTTTTTCTTCTAAGTGCCTGCTACGGCGCACTTAGTCTTGACTCCTGGGGGTAAGTGCGTTTCCGACACATTAGAGATAACTCATCTAAGTCGCGCCCGCTATCATCAATAGCCTAAGTAGCCAAGGGCAAGCGCAGGCTGGATGACCGCGTGAAAAGTCCCCGGGACGGGCGTCACAAAGGTGGGTGCTGGTTGCGCGAAGGCTGCCGCGGCCAAGGGAGTGCGAGGCAGTGCCAGGCAGCGTTAGCCCGTCGGGAGATCAGCACGCAGGCGGCGGGGCGCCCTAGGAGCGGCAGCACGTCTCCCACGCCGCTGCAGGCAGGGGCAAGCCCCTCGTCCAGGATGACTGTCCAGGATGATTGTCTACATGCTGAGGGAGCGAAGAAGGCTGATTTGCCTCAAGCTGAAACGGAGCGGAAGGGAGTCTGCTTGCCACGGAGCTGGCGTACAGTCGGCCAACACGAGCGACAATTCTGTGACCGGAAACGGGAGAGCGGCAGCGACGCGCGTCCACTGCTCAAGCCTCTACTCGCAGCTGCCGAAATCGATCTCGTCCACCCCGATGACCGCACGGTCCTCGGCCAGGATCCAGGCACGTTCCAGCGTGTGTTCGAGCTCCCGGACATTGCCCGGCCAGCTGTGCCCCTGCAGTTGCTCGAGCGCCTGCGGAGACAGGCTCTTCGCCGCTTCGGTGCGGCCAAGCTTCTTGAGCGCATGATCGGCCAGCAGGGCGATATCGACCGCGCGGCCGGCCAGTGCCGGAGTTTCGATCAGGAAGATAGAAAGCCGGTAGTACAGATCGGCGCGAAAGCTCCCATTCTCCGCCATACGCCGCAGCGGACGATGGGTGGCGGCGATCACGCGAACATCTACTTTGACCGGCTCGTTTTCTCCCACCCGCTGCAACTCGCCGCACTCGACAAAACGCAGCAGCTTGGCCTGGAGCGCCAGCGGAAGCTCGCCGATCTCGTCCAGAAAAAGCGTTCCCCCGTGAGCCGCCTCCAAACGTCCCACGCGCCCCTGGACCGCGCCGGTAAACGCGCCGCGTGTGTGCCCGAAGAGCTCCGCTTCGAGCAGCGCTTCAGGAATGGCCGCGCAGTTCAATGCGACAAATGGGCGGTTGGCTCGCCCGCTCAACCGATGCAGTGCGCGCGCCACCAGCTCCTTGCCGGTGCCCGTCGGCCCCTGTACCAGCACGGCGGTCGAACGCGGCGCTACCAGCCGAATCCTCCGCCCCACCTCGAGCAGGCGCGCATCTGTGCCTAACAGTTCCGGCAGCTGCGGCAACGGTGTCTTCGATGGAGCATGCGCGACGGTCGCAGGCGCGCATGCAGGCGGCGCCGAACTTCCCATCCGCAGCTTCCCTGCAGCCCCGAGATCGGCCTGGGTGGGGGCAGCCTGCCAGGCAGCCGTATCTGAGGAGCCGGCTCTCCGCAGCGCGTGCAGCAGCTCATTCCGGAAAGGTCCGGACAGAACCCGGGCGCCACCCAGCGCGGCGCCTTCAATCGAGAGCAGGTCTGTCTCCGGGTAAGCGCGCGCCAGCTCGCGGACGCACTCGCTTACCTCGAGGTCGGGAAGCCAGTCGTCGATCAGGACCGTGCCCGGGATTTGGAGTTCGAGATGCGAAAAGAGCTCTGCGCCGCCGCCGGCTTGCCACACCTCCCAACGCAGGGCGGCCAGGGCGTCGGCAATCCGGCCGCGCAGCACCTTGTCCGACGTGACCAGCAGCACTGTTCTCGGCATCCCGGCCGCAGCCCTGCGCGCCGTCCCTGTTGAGCTCCCCCTGGTACCTGCCATTGCCGCTGCTGCGCTCATCGTCTTTGTTCTCCGTTCCTGTGTTCTCGTGCTGCTTGTTGCTGCGCCCGACGCTTACACGCAGGCAGCCGAGCCTGGGTGCAACGCGATCCGGTAGCCTTGGCCGCGCACCGTCTCGATCAGAGGTCCGCCGTTCGTGCCGCCGAGCTTGCGGCGCAGGTAGTTGATGTACACGTCCACTACGTTGGTTTCGCAAGACTGCATACCCCACACCTTGCCGAGCAGGCTAGTCCGGCTGACGCAACGGCCTCCCTCCAGCAGCAGCTGCTCCAGCAGCGAGTACTCGCGATTGGTCAGCGCAACCCGCCGGCCGTCGCGCTCCACCGTGCGTTCCAGGCGGTGCATGACCAGGTTCCGCGCCGCGACCACCGCTTGCTGTCCGCGTGGCGCACGGCGCAGTAGCGCCCGGGAGCGTGCACGGAGCTCCTGGAGCGAAAACGGCTTGAACATGCAGTCGTCCGCACCCAGGTCAAGGCAGGCCAGCCGCGTTTCGAACTCCTGCCGACCGGTCAGTATCAGGATAGGGATCGCGACCCCACGCTCGCGTGCCAGCCGCAGCACCTCCGCACCATCCAGCCTCGGGAGACCGAGATCCAGAATCGCCAGGTCGGGCGCAGTGGCGACCAGCGCCTGCAGCGCCTCGTGCCCATCGGCAGCCACGCACACGCTGTAACCTTCCGACTCCAGCCCGCGACGGAGAAAGCCCCCTAATGCCACATCGTCTTCTGCAATCAGCACCTGCATGCCAGTCATCTCCCATGACCACTTTCAGGCCTTTCCAGCCCTCCTCGCCGTATTTCCTTTGCCTTTTCTAATCTGCTGCCCGATCCCGGGAACCGGGCATCCTGCCTGTTCCACTTCAGGAAAGCTCCCGCAGTTTCCCTGCGCAGACGCTTGCTCCTCTGCCGAGGACGTGTATGTACCGCGGAGGAACAGTGGGCGGCAGACCCCGCTTCTTTTCTTGCGCCGGTTCGCTTTTTCTTCGCTACAATGCCGCTATGGCAGTCACGCGCAGGCAAAAAGAAGTGCTCGACTTTATCTCCGCCTTTGTCGAACAGAACGGCTATTCCCCCTCTTATGAGGAGATTGCCAAGGGATTGAACTTGAAGTCCCTGGCCACGGTGCACAAGCACATCACCAACCTGCAGAACAAGGGCGCCCTGCAGCGCGGACACAACCGCAGCCGATCGATCGATGTGCTCCCCACCAGGTCCCGGCCACGCGCCTCGGAGCGGCTGCCTTTGATGGGAAGGATCGTGGCGGGTCTGCCGGTGGAAGCGATGCAAACCTCGGAGTCCATCTCGCTTTCCGACATAGTCGGCAACCGGGAGGTTTTTGCACTGGAGGTACGAGGCGAAAGCATGCGGGACGAGCACATCGTCGATGGCGACTATGTGATGGTGGAGCGGACGCGGGTCGCCCGCGACGGCGAGATCGTAGTGGCCCTGGTCAAAGGCGCCGAAACCACCTTGAAGCGGCTTTTTCTTGAAGGCAACCTGGTAAGGCTGCAGCCTGCCAACACCGAAATGGAGCCGATCTACCTGCCGGCGCACCAGGTGGAAGTGCAAGGGAGAGTGCTCGGACTGATCCGGCGCTACGCCTAAAAACGAAAGAGGCCCAGCCGCAGCGGCTGAGCCTGTTTCCAATTGCGCGCCCGTCGGCAACATCCGGCGGGTCGCACAGCGCAGCGCGTCTTACTCCAGCAAACGCCCGACACTCCGCGTGATGGTGTCTTTCGGGACATAGCCAACGATCTGATCGGCGACCTTGCCCTCTTTAAAGAGCAGCAGCGCAGGAATGCCGCGAATCCCGTAGCGCATCGGCGTGGCCGAGTTCCGGTCCACGTCCATCTTCATCACCTTCAGCTTGCCAACGTACTCTGACGCAACCTCGTCAACGATTGGGGCGAGCGCTTTGCAGGGACCGCACCACGCAGCCCAGAAATCTACCAGCACAGGCTGCTGGGACTGCAGCACTTCCTGCTCGAAGCTTGCATCGTTTACCTCGGTGACCGCTTGTCCAGCCATGTTCCTCCCTCATTTCCTGACACACACGCACACTGTGTAATCCTGCCTATCAGATGCGGCCTGAGCAAGAGAGGTCGCAGTGCTTGCGCATCGGTGTGCGCGGAGGCGACGATTGAACGCTCCAAACCGGAACTCGTCCTGCAAAATCCGGAACTCCTCCTGCAAACAATAAAAACGCCCGCGCTGTACAAGCCGCGGGCGCTAGAGCAGCCCTCCCCCAGAGCTGCCCACACGCAGAAGGTAGGACTTTCCATCAAGGATGTAAAGAAAACTTAGGTAACGGCAGGTCACAAGTTGTGCAAAAGCGGGCAACCTTTCTCTCGCTTTCAGGAAAGCTGATTCCGTACACGATGTTTCCTTCGCGCTTAGGAAACCTTACATCCATGCACACTCAGCCGAACCGCGAGCCAGCCGGGCAAAGAGCAGATCGGCCGCCAGGCGAGAAGAATCGACATCTGTTCTTTCCGCTGTCCCTTCCGCCAGCGTTTTTTTCACCAGCATGCTTGCCGGCTCCAAAGCAGCCTCATCGGCGAGGAGCAGCAGCACGGCGGGTCCGGCTCCACTGAGGGTGACAGAAAGGATGCCTCCCGCGCCGGCCAGCGGCAGCAGCGGCGGCAGGAGCGGACACACAGCCCCTCGGTACGGCTGGTGGAGCCGGTCCTGGGCGCCGGACGCGAGGAGCCCCCCGCGCCCCGCGGCAAAG
Organism: uncultured Acidobacteriaceae bacterium; assembly: GCA_964246065.1. Lineage (GTDB taxonomy): Bacteria > Acidobacteriota > Terriglobia > Terriglobales > Acidobacteriaceae > EB88. Next base: position 11,045 of record CAXTPL010000033.1, on the reverse strand, counting down.
GCCGCCGTGAGCACCGCCAGCGCCTGGAGGTTTAGCACAGCGTCGGCCCGGCTGTAGTGCGAGGGCAGCACGGCACGGGACTGCTCGGTCGGCAGCGGGTCGCGCGGCAAGGCCAGCAGCGCGCACCAGGGCTCAGGCGGCAAAAGCGAAACGGCCGCCACGCCAGCGGGCGCACCGGCTTCGGCAGGTTCCCAGGCGGACGCGACAAAGCCGCCCAGCCAGCAGGCGGCGGCATTGTCCGGGTGTCCTTCAAGCATCGCTGCTTCGGCCAGGATGCGGTCCCGGCTCCTGCCATGGTCCCCATAGTGCGTGGCCAGGGCCACTCCCGCTCGCGGGGACGCCGCCGAAGAGCCGCAGCCCATGCCAAGCGGAATCCCGTTGAGCATCCGAAGCGAAAGAGGAAGCGCGTCTCGGCCCGAGTAGCGGCGCACCGTCTCGCGGTAAACGGTCAGCAGGAGGTTGTCTTCGAGTCGGGAGCAGAGTTCCACGTTGCGCCCCGTCGCATGGATGGCGAACTGGTGTGAAGGTGCAGCCTCAATCTCGAGGTACATCGCAAGGGCGAGCGCCAGGGTATCGAAGCCCGGGCCAAGGTTGGCCGAGGTTGCAGGCAAACGCAGTCGGAGGAGCCTGGGAGGACCGGCGTCGTCGGCTCCCCCGCTCAACGGGCCAGGCCTGCGGCCAGCGGGCCTGCCTTGACGGGGCTTATCTCCGCACTGCGCTGAAAGCGCTCCAGCGCACCGAGAATGGCTCCCGCGTCGGCATCGAGCAGCACGGTATCTCGTTGCGTCCGGCGGATCTGTTCCGCTGCCGGTGCTGCCTCTTCTGCACTCAGCAGCCGGTTGCGGTGGTAGTCGATGGTGTAGTCGGCGTCCTTGAGGGTGTGGCCGGTCAGGAGCAGCACGACCGACTCCCCCTTGTCGACGAAGCCGCGGGCGAGCAGCCTCTTCAGCCCAGCCAACGTCACCGCCGATGCCGGCTCGCAGCCGATGCCTTCCGCGCCAATCTCCGCTTTGCCCACAGCGATCTCCGCCTCGCTCACCTCTTCGCACGTTCCTCCCGTAGCTTCGAGCACGCGCAGGGCCTTTCTCCAGGAGGCCGGATTGCCGATCCGGATGGCACTGGCACGGGTTTCGGCCCGCACCGGGCTTAGCTCCGCTGCTCCGTCGGCTAGCATCCTGTACAGGGGATTAGCCCCTTCGGCCTGGATGACCGAGATGCGCGGCACCTTGTCTACCAGCCCGAGAGCCTGCATTTCAAGAAAGCCCTTGCCCAGAGCCGAGCTGTTGGCCAGGTTGCCGCCCGGCACCAGAAGGTGATCAGGAACCTGCCAGTGCAGCTCTTCGGCCATCTCAAAGGCCGGGGTTTTCTGCCCTTCTAAACGATAAGGATTGACTGAATTGAGCAGATACACCGGCGCGCGCCGCACCACCTCCGCCAGGGTCTGCACGCACCCGTCAAAGTCGGTGCGGACCTGAATGGTGAGCGCGCCATAGTCCATGGCTTGCGCGAGCTTGCCCCAGGCGATCTTGCCCTCGGGGATGAGCACGAGCGATCCCATACCCGCGCGTGCGGCATAGGCGGCCATGGCGGCCGAGGTGTTCCCCGTGGACGCGCAGGCAACCCACCCGAAGCCCTGCTCATGCGCTACGGAAAGCGCCGTGGTCATCCCCGTGTCTTTAAAGGAGCCGGTAGGGTTCAAGCCCTGGTGCTTGGCATACAGCGCCGGCACTCCGAGAGCACGGGCGCTGCGTGGCAGATGGTAAAGCGGCGTGTTGCCTTCACGCAGGGTGACCACATGGCTCATGTCGTCAAGGATCGGTAAAAGATCGCGAAAACGCCAAACGCCGCTCTGGTCCACGGCTT
>CAXTPL010000033.1:0-9172 GCA_964246065.1 uncultured Acidobacteriaceae bacterium | reverse complement strand
GGTAGCTGGTGGGTGCGGTTGGCTGTCTTCATTTCCTCTAGCTAGCCTAGCATCGGCGATGCAGTCGCTATGACACTTTCGTGATCTCGCGCCGCTGCTTTGCCGGGCGGCACGGCAAGGGCGCGAGTCGTCGATCTCCCCGATTCGAAACCGAAAAGCCGTATACTTTCGTCCATGGCTTCCCTGCTTTCTCCGCGCGAGGCGGCGCTTCGGCTCGGCATCTCCTACCCCACGATCAAGCAGTGGCTGTATCGCGGCAAGATCAAGGCGGCCAAAACGCCGGGAGGCCACTACCGCATCCCCGAGGCGGAGCTGGACGGCCTGCTGCACCAGGCCGCCGCCGCGGAAACCCCAAAGCGGGCGATGCTGCGCACCGTAAGCGGGCGCAACCAGCTGGTCGGCCGCATCGTGGAGGTGCGGATCGATGGGCTGCTCGCCCAGGTCAAGCTTTCGATCGGCGGCCAGGTGCTTACCTCCATCATCACCGCGGATGCGGCCAGGGAGATGCAGCTCAAGGTAGGAGAAACGGCGGCGGCGTTGATCAAATCGACAGAAGTGATGGTGCTGCGGGTATGAGGATGGAAGGGGTCAATCGCTTCTTCTGGCGGAGGAGGGGGGCTTTGCGGCGGGCATGTCTACTGTTGGTCACGGTTGCGCTGCTGGTCCCGGGCCTTTTTGCAGCGGAGCCGTTGCGCATTGCCGCCGCAGCCGATCTCGAGCCGGTGCTCCCTGCCGTGCTGGACGCGTTTACAAAAGAAACGGGCATCGCCGCGGTCGCAACCTATCAATCGTCTGCCACGCTAGCCACCCAGATCGAGAACGGTGCAGGGTTCGACGTATTCCTGGCGGCCGATCTGTCTTTTCCCCAGCGACTGGTCGCCGCCGGGCTCACCGAACAGGCGCAGCCAGTGGTGTATGCGCGCGGCACCCTGGTGCTGTGGGCGCGCAAGGATGCGCAGGTGCTCCACGGCAAGGCTCTTTCGCTTGCAACGCTGCGCGATCCGGCCCTTCGCACCGTCGCCATCGCCAACCCTGATCACGCACCGTACGGGCGAGCTGCCCGGGCGGCGCTTACCGGGCTCGGGCTGCTGCCCGCGCTCGCTCCCAGGCTGGTGACCGCAGAAAACATCGCCCAGGCTGCGCAGTTTGCCAGCACCGGCAATGCCGAGCTCGGCTTGATCTCGCTTACTTCTGCCTTGACTCCGCAGATGCAGGCCGAGGGCTCCTTTATGGAGATCCCGCGCGCTGTTTACCCTCCCATCCTCCAGGGCGCCGTCGCTCTCAAGCAGTCTCCAGCGCTCGACTCTGCCCACCGGCTGCTCGCCTTTCTGGCAACTCCCGCAACCCGGGCCGCGCTTGCCAGGCGCGGGCTCGCTTCGCCCGAGTAGTGGCGCCGGTGCTCGCCAGGGACGCGCTCTTGTGCGCGGGCGCAGCTTCCCTCCACTGGCAGGTGGACACGCCCGCGCTCTGGGTCACCCTTCAACTCGCGAGCGTGACCACGGTGCTGCTCGCAGCCATTGCGATCCCTCTGGCGGCGTGGCTCACCCTGGCTCGCACCCGGCTCCGGGTGCCGGTTGAAGCCGCGGCTATGCTGCCGTTGGTGCTCCCGCCCACGGTGCTCGGCTTTTACCTGCTGGTGCTGCTCGGCCCATTCACAGCTCCAGGCCGCGCACTGACGCGGCTCTTCGGGCACCCGCTGGCCTTCTCCTTTGCAGGCCTGGTGGTGGGGTCGGTCATCTACAGCCTGCCCTTTGCGCTGCAGCCTCTCACGGCCGGCTTTGCACAGGTTTCGCCCGCGCTGCTGGAGGCGGCAACCCTGCTGGGAGCAGGGCGGCTGCGCGCCCTGGCTACCGTTCTGCTTCCGCTTGCGCGTCGATCGATCCTGGCTTCGCTGGTGCTGAGCTTTACCCACACCGTGGGTGAGTTTGGCGTGGTGCTGATGCTGGGCGGCGACATTCCAGGCAAAACGCGCACCCTTTCCATCGCTCTGCTCGACCAGGTGCAGGACACAAACTACACGGCGGCCAACCAGACCGCGCTCTTGCTGCTTGTCTGCTCGGCAGCCGTGCTGGTGTTGATCTACGGCGTGCAGCGACGGACCGGGACGGGCGACGGTACCGGTCCTGCGGCAGGCTTGCGCCATGGCTGATGCCTCCGCCTGCACAAAAGACGCCCCCCTGCCTGCGGCGAACACGTCTCCTGGCGAGCTCCGCGTGCGGCTGAACTATGCGGCCGGCGGGCTGAGGCTGCGCGCGGCCTTTACCCTGTCTACGCCGCGCGGTGTGTTGTTTGGCCCTTCCGGCGCCGGCAAGAGTACGCTGCTGCGCCTGCTGGCCGGCCTGCTCAAGCCGGCTGAGGGCCTGGTGACCTTCAACGGGCGCGTGCTAACCGACACGGCGCACGGCACCCAGGCAGGGCCGGCGCACGGCGTACACCTGCCCGCTGGCCAGCGTTCCATCGGCTATCTGACGCAGCACACCGCGCTCTTTCCGCATCTGTCCGTTGCAGCCAATATCGCCTTCGGCCTCCATGCGCTGACCAGGGCTGCTCGTCGCGAGCGGACCCGTGAGTTGATCGAAAGCTTCCGGCTCGACGAGCTGGCGCACCGTCGCCCCGGCGCACTCTCTGGCGGGGAGCAACGACGGGTCGCCCTGGCGCAGGCGCTGGCGCCAGGGCCGCAACTACTGCTGCTCGATGAGCCATTTACCGGCCTCGATCAAGCGCGCAGGCAAGAAACGCAGACGGCGCTGGAGCTCTGGCTCGAGCAATGCCCGGCAATGGTGCTCACCGTCTCGCACGATGTAGCCGAGGTGTATGCGAGCGGCGCGGAGGTGATCGTGCTGGAGTCGGGGGAGGTTACCGCGCAAGGCCCGGCGAGGGACGTGCTGGAGCCGTTACGACAAAAGCTGCTGCGTCAGCTGGATGCCCGCGCCGGGTAAACGGCAAGCTGCGGCGCTCAGCTCAGGGAAACGGGCTCCGGCTCCAGGCGGATGCCGAACCGCTGCTGCACGCCGGCCTGGATCAGGTCGCGCAAGGCCTCGATGTCGGCCGCGCGCGCACCCCCGCGGTTGATCAGGGCAAGCGTGTGGCGGCTGGAGATGCCCGCCTGCCCGAGCACAAACCCGCGATGAAAACCGGCCTGCTCCAGCAGCCATGCCGCAGGGAGCTTGACCAGCGCGACGCCCGCGTCCTCGCCCGCCGGGAAATGCGGCACCGGCACCGGTGCAAAGCTTTGCGCTATCTGCGCGTAAACCTCGGCCGGGATGATGGGATTTTTAAAGAAGCTGCCTGCGCTGCGGCAGTCCGGATCACCGGGAACCAGCACCATGCCCTTGCTCTTGCGAATAGAACGGACAGCCAGCGAAGTGTCGGCTAATGTTGGGTGTATGCCAGTTTCCTTAAAGTATCGCTTTAGGTCAGGGTAATGGACTGCCGGCGAACCGTTCACGCGCAGGCTGAAGTCCACGCGAGTCAAGATGTAGCGGCCCCGGTCTCCAGTGTTGAAGCGGCTGGTCCGGTAGGCAAAGCCGCACTGGGAGGCGGACCACTCCCGAAACTCACCCGTCCGGAGATCGAAGCCGCGCACCCGCGTGATGGTCTGCGCGACTTCCTGCCCGTAGGCGCCGACATTCTGCACCGGGGTTCCTCCGACTGTGCCGGGGATGCCGGCCAGGCACTCCATGCCGGCACAAAGCCGGTCGACGGTGCGGGTGACCAGGGCGTCCCAGTCCTCGCCCGCAGCCACGCGGAAGGTGCGCCGCTCGCCTTCGGTCTCCTCTTCAATACCCTGGATGGCCATGCGCACCACCAGGCCGGGAAAGCCCCCGTCGGCCACCAGCAGGTTGCTGCCGCCGCCCAGAACAAAAAGAGGCAGACCGGCTTCACGCGCAAATCGCGCTGCTTCCTGCACGTCCTGCTCACACCGCACCTCGGCAAACCACCGCGCCGGGCCGCCGATGCCAAAGGTAGTGTAGGGAGCAAGCGGCACGTGTTCTTCAAGATTCATTGCTCGTCCCGTTCCAGGTTCTTCGCTCGTCCCGTTCCAGGTTCTTTGCTCGTCCCGTTCCTGGTTCATTGCTCGGCCGTTTAAGGTTCTTCGCTGGGCCCGTTCCAGGTTCTTCGCTCGTCTCAAGGTACATCGGGCAACGCGAGCATGGTAGCCGAGCGGGGGCGGACCTTTTACAATAGAACATACCGGCTGCGCCCAGGATCGACGAGGCACGGCGGAGGAGAAATACATGTATCCAGAGATGATGGTCATCCCGATGCGCGAAGAGCTGACGCGGGTCGGCATAGAAGAAGCCCGCACGGCGGCAGAGGTTGATGCGGCCCTTGCCAAGCCCGGGACGACGATGGTCGTCGTGAACTCCATCTGCGGGTGCGCGGCCGGCAAGATGCGGCCTGGCGTGCGGCTGGCGCTGCAGAACAGCCTCAAGCCCGACCAGTCCATCACAGTCTTTGCCGGGCAGGACCGCGAAGCGACCGAAAAGGCACGCGGCTACTTTGAAGGCAATCCGCCCACCTCGCCGGCCATTGCGCTGATGCGCGATGGCAAGCTGGTCTACATCATGCAGCGCTACGCGATTGAAGCAAACACCGCGCAGGCAATCGGCGGCGAGCTGGCCCGGGCATTCAACGAGTTCTGCGCGACGACCACCGCCTAACCGACCCGTGGGCAAGAGCGGCCAAGCCGACCACGGCCCGGCCGCACCGCATCACACCGCGCCGCACCACACCGCGCCGCACCACACCGCGCCGCACCACACCGCACCGCACCGCGCCACACCGCACCGCACCGCGCCCAACGGCACAACAAGCCCGGGTCTCTAGGCACCGGGCTTTTTCTTGCTCCCCTGCCGGCAAAGTTCTGCCACAGCGGCGTTGCGCAGTCCTAATGCATCGCTGCGCTGCCGGCCTTGGCTTTTTTCATCAAGAAGACCAGCGGCACCATGCACAAGGAAGCAAACGCGAAGAACTCGATGATGTCCACGTAGGCGAGCAGGTTAGCCTGCTGGTCGAGCTGCCGGTACAGCTGCGCCATGGCGCCGGCGGCAGTCTGCGCGGGCGCCAGGCCCCCGCTGAGCAGCCGATGCTGCAGCCCGGCCATGCTGTTGATCAGTGACCCGTCCCCGCTTACCACGTGCGCCCCCAGGTAGGTCTGGTGCCGCTGCGCCTGGCGCGCCAGCAGGGTCGTCACCAGCGCCGTGCCTACGGAGCCGCCTATGTTGCGCGCGAGATTGGTCAATCCTGAAACGTCGTTGTTCTGCTCCATCGGCACGCCGGAGTAGGAGAGCGTCTGGATGGGGATAAACAGGAACCCCAGTCCGCAGGCCTGGAAGAATCGCAGCCTCGCCGCGTAGTCCGAGCTCATCTCGAGCGAGATGTGGCTCATATGCAACAGGGCTACGCCTGTGATGAAAAAGCCGAAGGCGAGCAGGTAGCGCGGGTCCACCCTGGAGATCAGGATGCCGACCACCGGCATGCACAGAATGGTCGCAAGGCCGCCCAGCGACAAGGTAAGCCCCGCGCTGGTGGCGGTGTAGCCCATCAATGACTGCAGCAGCTGCGGGATCAGCACGGTGGTGCCGTAGAGCGCCACGCCAAGCACAAACATCATGCCGAAAGACAGCGCAAAGGTGCGCCGGGTAAAGAGGCGCAGGTCGATGATCGGCTTGCGTCCCTGTTTAATCTGCAGCAACTCCCACAGGATGAGCGCGATCATCCCGGCCACGCACAGAACCACAAAGGTCGTGATGAAGTGCGAACCGAACCAGTCGTCCTCCTGCCCTTTGTCGAGCACGACCTCCAGGCTTCCAAACGCGAGCGCGGTCAGTGCAAAGCCGAGATAGTCGATCTTGAACTCGCCGCTGCGCATCTTTTTGGCCTGCACTTCAAGATGCGGCGGATCCTCAACCACCCGATGGGTAAGAAACAGAGACAGAATGGCGACCGGGACGTTGATGAAAAAGATCCACCGCCAGGAATAATTGTCGGTGATCCAGCCGCCGACCAGCGGGCCCACGGCGGGCGCGGTCACTACCGCCAGGCCATACAGCGCAAACGCCTGCCCACGCTTGGCGGGCTCAAAGGTATCGGCCAGGATCGCCTGCTCGGAGGTAGCAAGGCCGCCCCCACCCAGGCCCTGCATGACGCGAAACAAGAGCAGGAGCGGCAGCGTAGGAGCCAGCCCGCAGAGCAGCGAACTGATGCCGAACAACGCCACGCAGGTCATGTAGAAACGCTTGCGCCCGATCAGCGTGGCAAGATACCCGCTGATCGGAAGAATGACCGCGTTTGAAACCAGGTAGGACGAGATGATCCAGGTAGCTTCGGTTTGCGAGGCCGCCAGGGAGCCGCCGATATGCGGCAGCGCTACATTGGCAATGGAGGTATCGAGAACCTCCATGAAGGTGGCGAGCGTGACCGTAAGGGCGATCACCCAGGGGTTGTACTTCGGCTTCCAGGCAGGCATGCGGGCGCTCGCTGTTCGCGGGGAAACCCGCAGACTGCCTCAGGTTACGCTGCCTTCTGCCTGCTGAACACGCGAGCCGCTAACTCTTTGTTTCTCCTCATCAAACAGCGTCGAACCAGCGGCGACCTTTAAGGCAAAAAAGATCGGAGGGCGCAGGGCGCCGGCCGGCGTCGCGGGAGCTGTTCTGTCCCCCTTACCCGCGCTTGCGGATCAACTCGTCATACAGGGCGATGGTTTGATCCGCGATCGCGGACCAGGCAAAGGTCTGCTCCACCCGTTGGCGGCCCGCTTGGCCAAAGCGCTTCGCTTTCTCGGGATCGGCTAGCAGCTCGCTGATCCGGGCTGCCAGATCGCGCGCGAAGCTCTCCGGATCGGTAGGAAAGCTTGTGATCGGATCCTGCGCAAAGGGCACCAGGTAGCCAGTCTCCCCATCGGCAACCACCTCCAGGATACCGCCGGTCGCACTGGCGACCACCGGAGCTCGGCATGCCATTGCCTCCAGGTTGATGATGCCGAACGGCTCGTACACCGATGGGCAGCAAAAGACGGCGGCATTGGAGTAAAGCTGGATCGCTTCCGGCTTGGTGACCATCTTCTCAATCCAGACAACACGGGGGTTGAGGGTGCGGGCCTGCTCGACCTTGGTGCGCATCTCGGCCGCGATCTCGGGGGTGTCCGGCGCGCCTGCGCACAGTACCACCTGGGTCCCCGCCGGCACGTACCGGATTGCCTCAACCAGGTGCGTCACACCTTTTTGCCGCGTGATGCGGCCGACAAAGAGCACATAAGGCACAGCCGGATCGACGCCGTACTTTACCAGGGCGTCGGTCGCCGTGGTCTGCTGGTACTCGTCCAGGTCGATGCCGTTGTAGATCACGTGGATCCTGGCCGGGTCCACCTCCGGGTAGGCGCGAAGGATGTCCGCCTTGGTTCCCTGCGAGACGGCAACCACCGCATCTGCATCGAGGATGGCGGTGCGCTCCATCCAGGAGCTCATTGCGTAGCCGGAGCCGAGCTGCTCGGCCTTCCAGGCGCGAAGCGGCTCCAAGGAATGGGTGGTCAGCACGAACGGGATCTGGAATAGCTTTTTAGCCAGAAAGCCTGCCATCGACACGTACCAGGTGTGCGTGTGAACGATGTCGATCTTGGCTATGGAGGTCATCTGCGCGAGGTTGAGCGTCAAGGTTTCAAGCGCGGCCTTGAACTTTTCCTGCGTCTGCTCGCCGATCAACGCCCAGGGCTCGGCGCCGCGCACGTGCAGGTTGCCGTCGTCGCTATGCTGGGTGCCCCAGCAGTGCACCTCGACCTCGATCTTTCTGGCGAGCTCGCGGCTCAGGTACTCCACGTGCACCCCGGCGCCGCCATACACATTTGGCGGGTATTCACGTGTCATCAGTCCTACGCGCACGGCATGTTTCCTCCCGTCAGGGATGTCAGATGCAGACCGGTGTCATCATACGCACGCCGGAGGTGTCCAAACCAGGCCGACCCGTATGGCGGCGTGCGGCCGACCCATTCCGGCCGGCTGGTTATCCCCGATGCCAGGGCCCAGGCTTGCGCGAAGTAGCAGGCCAATTGCGGCGACCGGGCTGCGTTCGACCTTTCTCCGCACCGCTGCCGCGCCAAAACCTTTTACAGTGGAGCCATGGCAGGTTTCCCGCAGGTTGACCTTGTAGGCGTAGGGCTAAACGCCATGGACACGCTGATCCCCCTCGCTGCCTACCCGGCGCCGGGCTCGAAGACCGAATACACGCAAGCCGATGTCCTGCCCGGCGGCCAGGTGGCCACCACGGTCGTAGCCTGCCGGCAGTGGGGACTCTCAACGCGCTACGTCGGCAAGCTGGGTGAGGACGACTCCGCCCGGCGACATCGGCAGGCCTTTGCGGCAGCCGGGGTCGAGACGCAGCTGATCGAGGTACCGGGCGCCTCCAGCCCGCAGTCGCTCATCCTGGTGGACGGCGCGGGGGAGCGCACCATTCTTTGCCGACGCGACGATCGGGTTATCCTGCAGCCGCAAGACCTGCGCCGCGAGTGGATCGTAAACGCGCGCGCGCTCCACGTGGACGGGCACGACACCGAGGCGGCCATCCAGGCCGCCACCTGGGCGCGCGAGGCGGGCATCCCTGTCATCGCGGATCTAGACGAGATTTACCCCGGCGTGGAAGCGCTGCTTGCCAAGATCGACTACCTGATCGTGAGCCGCGACCTGCCCGGCAGGCTGACGGGAGAAGATGACCTGGAGCGCGCTCTGTGCGCCATGCAGGCACGCTACGGGAGCCTGCTGGCCGCGGCTACGCTGGGCGAGCAAGGCGTGCTGGCCTGGGATGGCGAACAGTTTTCTGCCGCCGCCGCCTACCGGGTGCCCGTGGCAGATACGACCGGCGCCGGCGATATCTTTCATGCCGGCTTTATCTATGGGCTGCTCGCCGGGTGGCCGCTTGGCCAAAGGCTCGACTTTGCCTGCGCCGCGGCCGCACTCAACTGCATGCAGGTGGGCGCGCGCGGCGGCATCGGCCGGGTCGCCGAGATCACCGAATTGCTCCGGCATGGTTCCCGGTACGCTTCGGGGCGCACCGAGCCCTCGCCCGCGGCTCTTTCAAGATCCTATTAGGAATCAGCAAAGCACGACTGCCTGAGAGGGCCTGGCAGGGGCCGCGAGCGCCGGGCCGGACCTGCGAGCGCCCGGGCGGGCCGGGCGAG
>CAXTPL010000032.1:23196-23677 GCA_964246065.1 uncultured Acidobacteriaceae bacterium | reverse complement strand
GGCCGCGACGGCGTTGGTGCCGGTATCGGCGGTGCCGGAGCTGCTTCCACCCCAGCCACCCACCAGCCTCGCCTCGAACGCGATGCTCCCTGGGGTGCGGGAGCTCTCGATCCCGGACAAAACCTCGCAGGGAGCCACTGGCGCTGGGCAGCAGGAGGTTGCAACGGGGGTGAGTGTGGCGCATGCGACGGTCCTTCAGTCAGGGGAGGGAAGCTACGCGGCGCCGTTTGCTTCCCTGTCGGCTTTCGCCGCGAGTACATCGCAGCCGCCCGTCGCCTCCGCCGGGCTCACTCCGAACGAAGGGGCGTTGCCGGTGGAAAAAACCGGCGCAGCGCCGGCGAAAGAAACGCAGCCGGCAAACGCAGCCGGCAGCGCCGCGGCTGCGCAACCGGCAAACGCAGGCGGCAGCGCCGCAGCGGCGGCCGGGGACTCCGTCTTGATGCCGCAACAACCGACCGCGCCCTCGGAACCTGGTCTCCCC
>CAXTPL010000032.1:0-23186 GCA_964246065.1 uncultured Acidobacteriaceae bacterium | reverse complement strand
GGCTCCCCGGGGGCCAGGTGCCCATTGTTGCGCCCGGCCAAGCGGCAAGCGACTCTTTCGCGGCCGGGGTGCAGGCCTTCGCGGACCGAGCGGCGGCAACGGCCGCTTCGCCCAGGCAGAGGATCGGCGGCTTAGCCCCCCTGCCTTCGACTGCGTTCTCAAGCAAGGCCAACTCATTGGCGACGAGTGGACGCGAAGGTACCGTGGCGGGAGCGCAAAGTGCGAGCCCGGGTCCCAGCAGCGCAGAGAAGCCCGGGGCCGCCAGGAGCGCCGTAGACGGAATAGCTCCTGCGAAAGCTGCGCACGAAGGAGTTGCCGGCAGCCCCGCAATAAATCAGCCGAGTGCGGCGCCGGCCCAGCCCGGAACCGCATTCGGCGGAACGCTCACGAACCTGGGCGGGGCGGCTGCCCAGAGCGCGCCGGGAACGGGTTCTGAGCAGAGCGGAAAGCCAGCGCCCAACCTGCCGGCCGGCACAGCAACCTCGTTGGCTCCGGTGCCGGGCGCGGAGGCTTTGCCGACGATCAATACGTCGCGCGTTTTGCAGTCCATGCAAGGCTCCGAGATGCGCGTCGGCATGCACTCGGCCGAGTTTGGCAGCGTTTCGATCAGCACCTCGATCGATGGCAGCGCAGGCCGCCAAACGCTGGCTGCGCAAATCTCGTTTGAGCATAGCGATCTTGGACGCGCGCTTGCGGTGCATCTGCCCGCGATGGAGGCCAAGTTGAGCAGCGAGTACGGCGTGCAGGCCAAGGTCGAAGTACGTGACCAAAGCATGCAAAGCTCGCCCGACCAGAGAGGGAGTCAGCCTCAGGGTCAGGCGCCCCCGGGCAGCGCTCAACGGAGTGCCGAGCCTAGGTCGATCCCTCCGTCAGGCGAACGCGAAGGCTCCGGGGTCGTAAACACGGGCAGCTCGCGCCTCGATGTGCAGGGTTGAAAGTGAAGCATCAGCAGCACTCACAAAGTTCGGAGGAGAAAGCATCATGTCGATCATCGGAGCAGTAGCGAACTTACCGGCGACAGCCTTGAGCTATCTAACGTCGCATACGAAGAAGCACGCGGCGGCCGCGAATGGCACCAATGCACTTGGGAGCACGAAGCCCGCGGCGACAACAGGAACCTCCGGGACATCTGGAACCGGGAGCAGCTCCGGCTCAGGAACCGCCTTTGGAGCCACCAACATAGGCTCGACCTTTCTAAACCTGCTCGTGAAAGAGCTGCAGAACCAGGATCCTTCAGCGCCCATGGACTCGACCGCCATGGTCGGTCAGATGATCTCGCTCAACCAGCTGGATCAGCTGATCGCCATCAACCAGGCGGTGACCCCAACCACCAGCACCAGCACCGGCACCGGCACCGGCGCGGTAGGGACCACTGCGGGCTCAGCGTCAGCGGTGGCGGCGCGCAATGCCCTGCTTGCCAGCCTTTCCTCGGCGCAGGCTGCGGCGCCCGGCTCGCTCCCTTCCGGAGCCGCGGCCCTTTCAGCCCAGAGCACGTTGAGCGCGGCTGCTGCTTCAGCAAGCAACGCCGGCGTTTTGAACCTTTCGAATTTCAACTCACTTTTTGGAGGTAAGTAATGTCTTTTTTCGGCGTGCCTTTGTCTGGCCTGGTTGCGGCGCAGGACCAGCTCCAGTCCATCTCGAACAACCTTGCGAACACGGACACCGTGGGGTACAAGGACCAGAACATCTCCTTTGCCGATATCTTTGCGCAAGGCGCAGGCAGCAACGGGGCAAAAGATCCGCTCCAGACCGGGCTTGGCGTAACTGCCGATGCCACCGTGTCAGACTTCACCGACGGGAGCCCGACCTCGACCGGCGTATCGTCGAACATGGCGCTCACCGGAAACGGCTTCTTCGTGGTGCAGCAGACAAATGGTACGCAGGCTTACTCGCGCGCCGGTGATTTTTCCTTGAATAACGAAGGGTTCCTTACGAGCCCATCGGGTGCTTTAGCGCTCGGCTACCCGGCGGTCAAAGGAGTCGTGAATACCTCCGGCGCGTTGCAGCCCCTGCAGGTAGGCGCGGGTGCGGTCAGCCCGGCTAGCGCCACAACCACCTTCAGCATCCCGACCAATCTGAGCGCGAACACGACCATAGGCGCGGCGCCGTTCAACAGCCCTATCCAGGTGTTTGATTCCCTCGGCAATTCGCATCAGCTGAGTGTGCAGTTTACCAAGACCGCAGCCAACAGCTGGAGCTACACCATCAATGTGCCGACCGCGGATACGGGCTCGGGGAGCACCGTGGTGTCCAGTGGCTCGCTCACGTTCAACTCTTCGGGCCAGTTGACCTCGCCGACAGGCAATGTGACCGGCATCAGCATCCCTACGCTGACAGACGGGGCGGCCCCGATGACGTTGTCATGGGACCTGTATGACAGCGCAGGCAACCCGACTCTGACACAGACCAATCTCGCCAGCGCAACCAGCACAGGTACGCAGAACGGGCAGGCGAGCGGCACCTTGACCGGCTACAGCATCGGCTCAGACGGCACCATCGAAGGTACCTTTTCAAGCGGCGCGACCACAGCGCTTGGGCAAGTCGCCCTGGCAAGCTTTGTCAACACGCAAGGGCTGGCGCAGATAGGCAACAACCAGTTCCAGCAGACGGCAGGCTCGGGCATCGCTGCGATCGGCATTGCGGGTACAGGCGGCCGAGGCACCATCACAGGCGGCTCGATCGAGTCTTCAAACGTAAACACGGCGACGGAGTTTGCCAAAATGATCGTTGCGCAGCAAGCCTATCAGGCGGATGCGAAGACGGTAACCACGTTTAACCAGGTTGCGCAAGCCACCATCGCCATGATCACGGGGTAGGGAGCGACGCTTGACCTCGCGCCGCGAAAAATGAGCGCTAAATGAGAACAGGCAGTCCGCTCGCTCTCGAGTGAGCGGCTGCCCGTCCGTTCGTTGCGGCGGCGCAGGCATTTCCATTTCGCGATCTGGATGGAGGCGCTACAAGCCCCGCAGCGCCAAAGACCTTGCAGGCCGCATGTTTCGCCTGCGCGGCTCACCCCAAAACCCACCCTCCTGCTGTCCTAATCACTTTCAAAGAACAGTCTGGCCATCGGCTTGCATAAGTCCTAGGCAAGACCCTTGCCTTGTTGCCGCAGTGCTTTCACCTTGAACTCGCAAGGGGAAGTGCGGCGCACCTAAAGCGAAGCTGGGGCTGGAGATGCGTGTGGTGGAAACGATGACGCAGAGTCTGGATCCGGTGGTCGCCCCGCAGGTGATGGGGCGTGAAGAGGCCCACGGCACCGATGCGCCCAAGGAGCCTGAGCCGGTAGACCTGCTGCCCTGGCTGCCATGCACGCTGGTATTGGAGGTGCCTGTGGTGAAGTTTACGGTGGCCAGCCTGCTCGGCTTACGTCCGGGAAGGCTGGTAGAAACGGCCTGGCACCAGAGCACCGATGTGCCTTTGCGGGTGAACGGGATGCTGATGGCCTGGACGGAGTTTGAGGTAGTTGGCGAGCGCCTGGCGGCGCGGATTACGGATCTGATATGAGCGCACACGCGGGTACAAGTTCGTTCTCCCGGGCTTTGGAGTCTTCGCTCCGGCAAAGAGGTCTGCTTGCAGAGAGCGCTTTGCGCCACGGCGGCACCATGGTTGCTACCTCGAGAACGGTGTTCGCCGTTGCGGAACAGGCGCCTGCCG
This sequence comes from uncultured Acidobacteriaceae bacterium, assembly GCA_964246065.1. Taxonomy (GTDB): domain Bacteria; phylum Acidobacteriota; class Terriglobia; order Terriglobales; family Acidobacteriaceae; genus EB88. The sequence goes on along the minus strand of CAXTPL010000032.1, from coordinate 19,532 downwards.
CGCCGGCTGCGCCGCGCTGGCAATGGTCGCAGACCGTCGTTGGCGGCTTTTGCATGCGGCTGTGGGCCCGGTGGCAGGCACGGCAGGGCGCAGTGCAGCGCGCGAAGCGTTTGCGGCTGGTAGAAACCGTCAATCTCGGCGAGAAGCGATTTGCAGCCATCCTTGAGGTGCAGGGTCGCCAGTTCCTGGTGGGCGGCGGAACCGCGGGCGTGTCCCTGCTGGCGCAGCTGGATGAAGCGGCTCAACCGGAAGCCCCTCCCAAGCGTAAGCGGCGAAGCAGCAAGAGCGCGGAGGCGAGCGCCGCCTCGCTTGTTCCGCCAGCCGGCGTAGACGCAAGACTCGAACGGGTGGCACAAAGCAAGGAGCAATGGTGATCCACGCACGGGTTGCGCTGCTGGCGTTTGCAGCCCCGGCCGGCGGGGATATCCGCATCACCGGCCTGGGCGGCTCTTCGGCACCGTGGACCATCGTCGTTCTGCTGACGCTGCTTTCGCTGATTCCTTCCATCCTGCTTTGCATCACCCCGTTTGCCCGGCTGCTGATCGTCTTCCATTTTCTACGCCAGGCGCTCGGGCTGCAGACCACGCCTTCCAACCAGACCTTGATCGGCCTTTCCATCATCCTTACTTTCTTCCTGATGCAGCCAGTCGGCGCGGTCATCTATGACACTGCCGTGCTGCCGCTCGAAGCGGGAAAGATCACCGCGCTCGAGGCAGTCAATCGCGCCGGTACGCCCATGCGTGCGTTTATGTCGCACTATGTGCGCGAGAAAGATGTGGCCTTGTTTCTCGATCTGGCGAAGGAGCCTCGGCCGCGCTCGATTGCCGACTTGTCGTTTCGCGTAATGCTGCCCTCCTACATCCTTTCTGAACTCAAGGCAGGCTTTCAGATCGGTACCGTTCTGTTTCTCCCGTTCCTCATTGTGGATATGGTGGTGGCCTCGATTACGACGTCTGTGGGCATGATGCAGCTGCCGCCCGTTGTGATCTCGACGCCGCTCAAGCTGCTGTTGTTTCTCATGGTCGACGGATGGCACCTGCTGATCGGATCACTGATGCGGAGCTTTTCATAATGCGGCAACAAGGCGGCACATCATGGGCGTAGACGCGGTCGTCACGCTGGGGCGCCACATGCTCGAGGAGGTCGTGCTTCTGGTAGCGCCCGTGCTGCTGGTGGCAATCGCTGTCAGCCTGATGGTCAACGTGGTGCAGGTGCTTACCTCGCTGCAGGACCAGACCTTGTCTACGGTGCCGCGCCTCTTTGCGACCGGCACAGCGCTGTTTCTGCTGATGCCCTGGATGTTGCGCCACCTGATCTCCTACACGGTTCATCTGCTTTCAGACTTTCACGGAGTGTTGCAATAGATGGAGATCTCGCTGCTCCAGGTGATGATGGCGCTGCTGGCCATCGGGGTCCGTGTGTCCGGGCTGATGCTGTTCGCCCCTTTTTTCGGCAGCACCGTCATCCCCGCGCGCATCAAGGCAGTGCTTACCCTGGCGTTGACGTTTCTGCTGTATCCGCTGGTTGAGCATTCGATCCCGCATCTGCCGCCCGGGGAGTGGCCGCTGCTGATTTTTTCTGAGCTGCTGGTGGGGCTTGCGCTCGGCATCATCACATCGCTGGTCTTCGACGCGGTACAGATGGCTGGTCAGATTCTCAGCGTGCAGATGGGCTATTCGCTGGTCAACATCCTTGATCCGAACACGATGGTCCAATCAACCGTGGTGGCTACGTTTCACCAGTCTTTGGCGTTGCTGATCTTTTTGCGCCTCGATGTGCACCTGTGGCTGCTGCGGGCGCTCGGCAACAGCTTCAGCTATCTGCCGCCGGGGTCGGCCCACCTGACAAGCGCGTTTACCACAACCACGCTTGAGGCCGGCGCGAGCGTGATTGAAGTGGGTGTGCAGATTGCAGCGCCCGTGCTTTCGGCCACGCTGCTGACCGACATTGTGCTGGGCATTCTTGGGAAAGCGTCGCCGCAGCTGCCGCTGATGCTGCTCGGCCCCGCAATCAAGAGCCTGCTGGGTATCTCCGTGCTGATCGCGGCTTTGAAGTACTGGCCCGACATCTTTCGAACGTTGTTTATGCGCTCTGTAGGCGCTACCGATCAACTGCTGCACCTGGCGCGCTAGGCGCGGCCGGCACGAGGAATAGGCGAACCAAGCGAAGCCATGGCAGACTCGAGCAAAACAGAAAAAGCAACACCCAAACGCCGCGAAAAAGCGCGCAGCCAGGGCCAGGTTGCGCGGTCGCGCGAATTTCCCGGAGTCCTGGCGATGGCTGGGGTCCTGGGTGCGCTCTGGTTCATGTCTGCCGGCGCGATTACGCACTGGACCACGCTCTACCGGAACACGCTGGACGCGGCGGCGACGGGCGACCTGGACAGTAACGGTCCCGTGTTTTTCTGGACCGCGATAGAAGTATTTCGCTGGGTCGTGCCGGTGCTTTCCTGCGCGGCCTTGCTGTCGGCAGGCGCGGCCATCGCGCAAGGCGGTATCACCATAGCGCCTGAGGCTATGGCGCTCAAGTTCGAACGCTTCAATCCTGCTTCAAAGCTCGGGCAGATCTTTTCGCCGATGGGGCTGAGCAACCTGCTCAAGTCGCTGCTGCCGTTTGCGGCAATCGCCTGGATCGGCGAAGCGTGTATCCGCGACCATTGGCCGCTGCTGGTGCATGCCTCCTACCTGGACCTCCGCGTGGTGGCGGCCCTGATCGGCGACATGGCGTTCGGGGTGACGTGGAAGTCGGGCCTGGTGATGCTGGCCTGGTCAGGCGTGGATTACCTGCTGACATGGCAGAAGATGGAAGGCGACCTGAAGATGTCGCGCGAAGAGATCAAGGAAGAGTACAAGCAGTCGGAAGGCAACCCGGTGATTAAGCAGCGGATCCGCAGGCTGCGTCGCCAGATGCGGCGCAAGCAGACGCTGGCCGCCGCTGCAACAGCAACGGTGGTGGTGACCAATCCCACCCACTACGCCGTGGCTTTGCGATACACGACCGACATGGCCGCGCCGGAAGTCGTTGCCAAAGGGCAGAACCTGATCGCGCAGCAGATCAAGGCGCTGGCCATCGACAACGGCATCATGCTGATGGAGAACAAGCCACTGGCCCAGGCGCTCTACAAGAGCGTGGAGGTAGGCGACGCAATCCCGGCCACCCTTTACCATGCTGTGGCTGAAATCCTGGTCGTGGTCTTCAAGGCGCAGGCCGAGGTGCGGCAGCAGGAGGCGCGACGCCGGGCTAGAAATGCTTCCGGACAGGTGATCGGTCGATGAGCGCGCCCGTCAAGAGTAGGGGATGGATGGCAACGCTGCGGTCGTCCGGCGACTGGATTGTGCCGATGGCCGCAGTGTCGATGGTCTTCGTGATGCTGGTGCCGCTGCCGAGTTTTGTGCTCGACCTGCTGCTGACGATCTCCATCACGGCATCGGTACTGGTGCTGCTTACGGCGATCCAGATCCTGCGGCCGGTACAGTTTTCTGTCTTTCCGAGTCTTCTGCTGTTGTTGACCCTGCTCCGCCTTTCGCTCGACCTGGCGAGCACGCGGCGCATCCTGTTGCACGGCAACGAGGGCACGGCGGCCGCAGGAAAAGTCATTGAGGCTTTTGGCCAGTTTGTGGTGGGCGGAAACTACATCGTCGGCTTCGTGCTTTTCCTTGCGCTGACTGCTATCCAGTACCTGGTCGTGAGCCACGGCGCGGTGCGCACCGCGGAGGTGACGGCGCGCTTCACCCTGGACGCGATGCCGGGCAAGCAGATGGCCATCGACGCCGATCTGAATGCGGGCTTGATCACCGAGCAGCAGGCACGCAAGCGGCGCGAAAATGTTGCCCGGGAAGCCGAGTTCTGCGGCGCCATGGACGGCGCAGCGCGCTTTTCGCAGCGAGACTCGCTGGCCACGATCCTGATCATGGCGATCAACATCATCGCCGGATTTTTGATCGGGGTCTTTCAACAGGGAATTCCCTTCCAGGAAGCGCTCAAGACATACACGATCTTGACCGTCGGCGACGGACTGGTGGCCATCCTGCCTTCTCTGCTGGTTTCCGTCGCCGGCGGCATCGTGGTGACGCGCGCAGCCTCCAAAGAGTCGCTGGGCGTCAATGTATCGAGGCAGATCCTGGGCAGCCCGCGGCTGTTGTGGATCGCAGGCGGAGTGCTGTGCGCGCTCGGCTTGATTCCGGGGCTGCCCAAGTTTGCTTTCTTTTCCCTGGCCGGGCTGCTGATGTTTGCCGCCTGGAAGATGAAGGACGAGCGGGCGGTGGATGACGATGTGCTCGAAGGCGCGGCTGCGCCGGCAGGCAAGAGCGGAGAGGCGAGCGCGCCGGGTGCGCCGGCCGTCCATGGCGATGCGATGGAGTCGGTGCTGAAGCTGGACGAGTTGATGCTCGAGGTGGGCCTGGGGCTGGTGCCGCTGGTCGACGCCAAGCAAGGCGGCCAACTGCTGGCGCGCATCAAGAGCCTTCGTAAAAATCTCGCGCAGCAACTCGGCTTCCTGGTTCCTTCCATCCACATCACCGACAACCTGACGCTGCGCGAAGGCGAATACGTCGTGTATCTGCGCGGCACCGAGATCGCGCGATGGGAACTGCGGCGTACGCAGCTGCTGGCAATCAGCGCCAACCCTTCGGCCAACCACCTGCCAGGGCAGGAGACGCGGGAGCCGGCCTTTGATGTGCCCGCCAAGTGGATTGCCCAGGAGCTGCAGGCGCAGGCCATCGCCGCCGGGTACGCGGTCGTCGATGCGACCTCGGTGCTTGCGGCCCACCTGGCGGAGCTGGTCAAGCGGAATGCCCATGAGCTGCTGTCGCGTGCCGAAACCAAGCGGCTGATCGACCGGCTGAACGACTCGCACCCCAAACTGGTCGAAGAACTGGTGCCGAAACTGCTGAGCCTGGGCGAGGTGCAGAAAGTGTTACAGCAACTGTTACGTGAGCAGGTGTCGGTGCGGGATCTCGGGACGATCCTTGAAGCGCTGGTGGACACGGCGGCGAATAACAAGAACCCGATCGCGCTGGTTGAAGCGGCGCGCCAGGCGCTCGGACGCGCTTTGATCCGGCCGCTGCTCGATGAGCAAGGCGAACTGAAGGTGGTCACGCTCGATAGCTCGATCGAGGAAGAGTGCATGCGCGCGGCAAATCTGCAGCCCGGCCAGATCTCGTCAAGCGCGCTGCAGGTGTCTGTCGCCCGCCGGGTGCTTGATAGTCTGCGCGGGAGCTTCGGCGAGCGGGTCAACGAGGCGCCGCCGGTGCTGCTTTGCTCCTCGCCTGGCAGATTCTATCTCCGACGTTTGCTGGAGCCGTTTTTGCCGAAGATCGTGGTGATTTCGCCTACCGAGATTCCTCCGATGACGCTGGTGCAGTCGGTAGGGGTGGTGCGCTAAATGGTTGAAACCGAGAACTTGCCGGAGTGCCCTATGTCCGCAGCATTTACAACCTACAAGTCCATGACGGACGGAAGTACCGAGCTCGACGAACGCAATGCCATGGTGCTCGATGAGCTGCCGCAGGTTTACTACATCGCTTCCCGCATCCTGGAGCGGCTGCCGCAGCATGTGGAGCTGGAAGACCTGGTGCATGCCGGGGTGATCGGCCTGCTTGAAGCGCACAAGAACTATGACGGCGCCAAGAATGCGCAGTTCAAGACGTTTGCCAAGTTCCGCATCCGGGGAGCGATCCTGGACAGCCTGCGGGAGCTGGACTGGGGCTCGCGCAGCCTGCGCAAACGGGGGCGCGAGATAGGGGAGGCCACGGCCCGGCTTGAAGCCAGGCTGGGCCGCAAGCCCGGCAAGGAGGAGATCGCGGCCGAGATGAATCTGAAGCCGGCGCAGCTGGATGATGCCATTGCCCAGCTCGATGGGTTGTATATCGAGGGTCAGCATGCCGGAGGCGCAGACGGCGAAGAGCTGCAGGACCTGATCGAGTCGGCGCCGGGTCACTGGGAGAATCCTTTTCAGATCTACTGCAAGGCCGAGGAAAAGGCCAGGCTTGCCGAGGCCGTGGCTTCGCTGTCGGAACGGGAGCAGCTGGTGCTGTCTCTCTACTATCGGGAAGAGCTGACGATGAAAGAGGTCGCCACCGTGGTGGGCATCGCCTTGTCCCGCGTTTCGCAGATTCATTTTGCGGCTATCGGCAAACTGCGGCAGGCGCTTGATCCGGCGCACGCGAGCCCGGGGGTGCCGCGGCTTCCTCCGCAGGCCGCCGTTGAGCCGAGCGCGAGACCCCACGCTGGAGAAGCACGATGACCCAGGGCGCGCAGCAGCAGACAAGCCCCGCGGCGGTGCCGTCCGGGTCCGTACCGCATCGCGTGGTCAGGCCTTGCAACTTTCGCTCCGCCAGCCGTTTGTCGAATGAAAGCGCGCGGGCGCTGAGCGGCCTCCATGAAACGCTGGCCCGCAACCTGATGAACTCGCTCGACGTATACCTCGGCACCGGGCTGGATGTGAAGCTGGGGCTGCTGGAACAGTTGACGATGGATGAGTATCGCGCCGTCGGAGTGCAGGCAGGCTACATTCTGCCCTGCGCGATGAAGCCGTCCTCGGCCACGGTGCTGCTGGAGGTCGACAACGCGCTGATGTTTACGATGATCGACCTGCTGCTGGGCGGCTCGGGCGCAACGCTGGAGGAGCCGCGAGAGTTGACCGAGATCGACGAAGAGATCATGCACGGGGCGGCCAGCCTGATTGCGCAGCAGGTAGAAAAGGCCTGGCAGCCGGCGATCGCTTCGCTTGCGCCGGGCTCCTGTGTCAAGCCCATGCTGGCACACAAGGTCTTTCCCGCCACCGACAAGGTGCTGCGCATCCGCTTTGACCTGACCCTGGCCGGGATGACGGGAACGCTGCATATGTCGTTCCCCGCCGCCTTTGGAGGGCATCTGGTGCGCAATATTAAGAGCGAAATGTCCAGCCAGATGAATGCCCGCTACCAGCCCAGGCCAAATCTTCAACAGCGTTTGCTCGACTGCTCGTTTACGCTCGCCGGCGTGCTGCCCGACCTCCAGGTGCGTGTAAGGGATTTGGCGACCCTGGAGGTAGGAACGGTTTTGAAGCTGTCGGCATCGACCTCGACCACGGGCCGGCTGACCTTGGAAGACAAACAGCTGTATGAGGCGCTGCCCGTGCGGCAAAGCAATCGCAAGGCAGTGCAGCTGCTCGGTCTTGCGCCGTTGACGGGCTGGTTTGAAGGCTGAGTAGGACGCTTCTGTTCGAGGGGCGTGCGAGGCTGACCGGCAAAGACATAAGCATTCTGCTCCAAAGCACTTTTCAGAAAAGGAAGACTTTCTCGATCGAACTATGAGTGAGCTAATCGATCCACGCACCTGCCATGCCTTCGCCGTTCTTCTTGCCGGCCACCTAGCACGCGCGGCCAGCGCGACCTGCGAGTCCCCCTGGCAGATCGAGCTGGCGGAGCCCCAGAGCGAGCCCCTCCCGCACCTGGAGACTCCGGTCCACTACCGGCTCAACTTCGGGGACGGCTTGCGCGGTTGTTGCTACCTGGTCCTCCAAAGTACCGATGTGCCGCTGTTCACCTCGCGGCAAAGCGACAGCAGCAAAGCGGCGAGAGCGGAAGAAGCCGTGGCGGCTGCGCTGCGCGAGCTGGTGCATGCCGTGGTGACCGCGATGCCGGAAGACCTGGCCGCCGATCATGGGCTGGTCACAGTGCAGGCCGATGCCTGTGAGCAGCTCGACAGCCCGGCCGCGTTCGGGCTGGAGCTGCGAGCGACGGCCGAGGGAGGTGCGCAGTCCATCCTGCTGCTGCACTTCGACAGCCAACTATTAAGTTCCCTGATGACCCGTGGGGCAGGGCAAGGAGGCGTGCTGGACCACGCGAACCTGGACCTGGTCATGGATGTGGAGTTGAGCTGCACCTTGCGCTTCGGCCAACGGCAGCTTTCGCTTCGGGAGATCCTCGATCTGGCGAGCGGGGCGGTGGTCGAGCTCGATCGCCAGGTAGAAGAGCCGGTGGAGTTGATCCTCGATGGCAAGGTGATCGCGCGCGGAGAAGCGGTGATTATCGATGGAAACTACGGGCTGCGCGTGACCCAGGTGGTGCAGCCTGTTGCCTGCTGAAAGGTTTGTGCGCATGGGCATCGGTCGCAAAGGGCTTGAGGAAGTGGAGGCTGCCCGATGGGGCGCGCGTCTCCGGGGCCTGCGTGGGGCGACTCGCGCCTGGGTGCGGCAATGGATTGTGGAGTGCGGCACGGCTCCCTGCCGGCGTTTTTACCTTTCGCACCCTCTGCTGGTCCGGATGCCGGGTATCTTTCTCAATGCGCAGTGGTATTGCAGTTCGGGGTGTTTTGCTGATGCGCTGCGGGAACGGTTGCGTCACGAAGAAGCAGCCGACTCGGCAGGAGGGCGGCGTCGCCCTCGTATGCCCTACCGGCTAATCCTGCTGAGTCGAGGGCTGATCACCGAGGAGCAGATTGCCCAGGGGCAGGCTCTGCGGGAGCAGGCAGCGCAGCGCGGCGAACTGATCGATCTCGGCGAAGCGCTTGTGCACCTGCGCCATCTCGGCGAAGCGGAGTTGGCGGCTGCACGAGCCAGCGAAGCGGGAAGCACGCTGTACACCGATCGCATGGAATGCGTCGAAAGCCAGTTCTTGTTTCCCGCGCAGATCGCGCGACGGTTCAAAGCTGTGCCCGTTCACTACGCCGCTGCGACGGGTCGGCTGTCCGTCGGGTTTACGCAGCGCATCGAGCCCAGGCTGGTACAGGCGGCCCAGCAGCTTACAGGCTGCCGCAGCGTCGAGCCCTGCTTTATCACGCCGGATCAATTTGAAGAGCAGCTGGCACGGCTGGATGCCGAGGACCGGCAGCGCGGAGAGCAGGCGCCGCCTTTGCAGCTCCCACTCGAGAGCAGCCTGCTGGTGGAAGCGCTGGTCCGCGAAGCCACCCGCGCCGGTGCCGATGAGCTTCGTATTGCACGCGTCAGGAACCTGGTGTGGGCAAGACTTTTCCGTGGAAACGCGGCTGTCGATCAGCTCATCGATGTTGAAGGCAGGGAGAGCGCGCGCTGGATCGACGTGAGGACGAGGCCAGGAGCTTCTGCCGAGACCCCACGCCGCCGGGGCATCAAGCCGAGTGTCTCGTCCTTTGACCCGTTTGAAGCAAGAAAGACTCTTGTCCACTAGACACTTGCACCACTTCTGCCGATAGGAGTGCCATGCGAGATCAGGAGAACGTGTTGAGCTTTCCGGCCTTGTTCGATCTTCCCTCCGGAGACGAGCATGCCTGGTATGCGCGTCCTGATCCGCTGCCGGATATCCCGATCATGCCGGCCACGCGCCTGCAGTTGGAGTTGCTGCTGCAGGAGCCCGTACTTGATCTGCGCGCCGTTTCCGAGGTGATTCTTGAAGATCTGGGCGCAACGCTGCAGATCTTTCGCCTGGTGGGCGAGGAGTATGCGGTAGAAGATGAGCGGCCCATGCGGATAGAAGACTGCATCGCCAGTCTGAACCGCGATTCCTGGTTTGAAGCCGTTTGTGCGGCTACCGCCGTTCAGAACAGCCGCGTGTTGAGCGCCTGGCAGCACGCCAAGCGCATCGGCTACTGCGCCGAGCAGTTGGCGGCCGATGAGGAAAGCGTCCGCCCGGGGGAAGCGCATCTGGTAGGGCTGCTGCACGAGGTTGGCAAACTCCCTGAGCTGCTGGGCTGGCAGAGTGGCGAAACGGCGGTCCAGGACCAGGCCCTGGGAGCCATGCTCGCCGAGCACTGGCACCTTCCTCATTGTGTGCTTGCCGCAACCCAGGCGCAGCAGCAGCCTGCCGGGCTTTCGGTATGGCCGAGCCTGCTCGAGGCTGCGCACGCCCGGGTGCAGCATGAAGAGGTGCAGACCTTTGCAGCAGCCCAAAGTGCGGCCTCCGTCGCCTGATTGCTCTCGCCCGATCGTCCAGGCTTTCTGAGGAGCCCGGCAGCCAGGCTGCGAAGCTCGAAGTCGCCGCCACCGGTCCTCGATCAAAATGAGCGTCGGGCATGGCAAAGATTTGAGAAAACTTTCTCATCGTTCGCTCACCGGTTTCTCACCTCCGGGCCGTGCGCGGCGCAAAGCCGGCAAAAACCCGGCAAGAGTTGCCGGGTTCAAATGGCACGCGTCGTGCACTCTGTTCCGGCGGGGCGCAACGACGATGGACAGTGGTTTGTATGCCGCTTGTGCGGCGCTGATGGCGCGGACCGACGCGCTGGACTCTATTGCCAACAATCTTGCCAACGCGAGCACGGGCGGATACCGGGCCAAGCACGCCAGTTTCAGCTCGGTGCTCGCCGGGACCGGCCACCCGGTAGGCACTGTCTTGAATCGGGCAACAAATAACTATGGGGTGCTCGGGGACGCGCACGTAGATCTCACACCGGGGACGCTGCAGCGAACGGGCAACGAACTCGACTTCGGCCTCGATGGTCCCGGCTTCTTCTCCGTTGCCACCGGCAATGGGACCGTGTACACGCGTGGAGGCGGTTTCAAGGTGTCTCCGCAGGGGCAGCTGGTCACCCAGGCGGGCGATGCGGTGCTGGGAACAACAGGGGTGATCTCGGTGCCCCCCGGCTCGAGCCTGAACGTGAGCCCGGATGGAACGGTTTCCGCAAACGGCGCGCTGGTGGCCCGACTCAAGCTGGTCGAGTTTGCGCCGGGCGCCGACCCGCAAAGCCTGGGGGACATGTACTACTCGGCACCCGCGGCGGATGTAACACCCGCAACGCACTCCCAGGTACGCCAGGGCATGCTTGAAGGCTCCAATGTCAATCCCGTGTCCAGCGTAATGGAGTTGATCAACGCGCAGCGCTCCGCCGAGACGATGCGACACGCATTAACCATGTTTGATTCCGAACTCGACAAAACGGCTGCGCAGGATCTTCCGCGCGTCAGTTGATCGAGGAGCAACGCGCAAATGACCCTTGCTTGGACAACGATCCAGATACACCGGAGATAAGGCATGATACGCGCTCTTTATACGGCAGCCAGCGGCATGACTGCGCAGCAGATGAACCTCGACAATATCGCCAATAATCTGTCGAACTCCAGCACGGCCGGCTTCCAGGGGCGCCGGGTGCAGTTTTCCGATCTGCTCTACCAGAGCACGATCGCACCGGGCTCCGCGGCAACTTCGCAGACCACCAATGCGGCAGGTCTGCAGGTGGGTCTCGGCGTTCGCCCCACCAATACCGAGGTGATCCAGACGCAGGGCGAGTTCAATACGACCGGGAGCCCGCTCGATATTGCCATCTCCGGTGCGGGTTTCTTCCAAATTCTTCTGCCGAACGGGTCAACCGGCTACACCCGCGCCGGCTCGTTCCATCTCGATGCACAAGGCAACATGGTGACGCAGGACGGCAACCCGCTTCAGCCGAATGTCACCATTCCGCCTGATGCGACCAGCGTGACTATCGGCAGCGACGGTACTGTTTCTGTCGTGCAACCCGGCCAGGTACAGTCCTCGCAGGTGGGCGCACTGCAGTTGGCTACGTTTATCAACCCGGGCGGTCTCGACAGTGTCGGGAACAATATCTACCTGGCAACAACTGCCTCCGGCGACCCGATCATCGGGATCCCCGGTGGCGCAGACGGCATCGGCACCCTGCAACAGGGCATGCTGGAACAGTCAAATGTCAGCGTGGTGGACGAGTTCGTCCAGATGATCGTGGCGCAGCGCTCGTATGAATCGAACTCCCGGGTCGTCAAGGCCGCCGACGAGATGCTTCAACAGTTGAACCAGCTTTCGCAGTAGCAGGGGAGGGATCGATGCGCATCGACGCGAGCAGAGTCTTTGACAAGGCGAACCCGGCGCAAGCCGGTTTGCCAGGCCGGGCGCCGAAGCGGGCCAGACGCGCGGTCTCTTCTGCCTGCCGAACAGCTGTCTGCAGCACGATCTTCCTGCTCCTGCCTGCCGTGCAACTGTGTGCTCTCGACGCGCCGCATGCCACAGGAGGCGGCACCGTGGAGCAGCGAGGTGTTGCGACGCGCTTCCCTATCGCCCTCGAGCAGGTCTCGGCGGCACTGTCTGCAGGCGGGCTAGACCTCGGCGGCGCAACCGTAAGGCTGATGGTCCAGATCACGGCAAGTCAAATGGCGCCTACCCTGCTCGTGCGCAGCGTTGCGCCGTTCGGTACGCGCGGCGCACGGATACGCATGGAATGTGCCGAGCGCGGCGAGTGTTTGCCCTTCTACGTCGCGGCAGAGTGGCCGGCCGCCGAGGATGCGCGGGCCCATCTCGATCGCTTGCCGGAGAGCCTCGGGGTGCTCCCTCAGCGGCATCCTGCGGCATCAGCAGGGTCGGAGGATGCGACGCGGCACACGGCGGCAGAAGCACCTGCGGTCTCGAATGCGGGTGCGCGTCCCTCTCTCCCTGCAGTATCGGCCAAGCAGGCAGTTCGAGCCGAAGGCTCCACTCTGCCAACAGATGCCGGGCTCCGCGCAGGCTCACGTGCAAAGCTCATCCTTGAAGGGGAGCGCCTGCACATAGAACTAGCCGTGGTCTGCCTTGAAGGGGGCGATCCTGGGCGGACCATCCGCGTTACCGGGCTTGATCACAGGCAGACCTACACCGCCGAGATCATTGACGGCTCGCTTCTGAAAGGAACGCTGTGATGCGTTTAAAGATTCTGCGCCTGGGTACAGCTCGACTCTCGACCACACGCGCCGTTCTGCTTGCGGGCGCGGCGCTCTGCATCACGCTCCCCGCGTACGCGGTGGATGTGAAAGTGCCGGGCATGCCCAAAAAGAAAGACTCGCAGGAGCTTCGCGCAGATTACCTGACCCGTTTGCAGGAGCAGTACATGCCTCCGGCCGACCCTCGATCGGTAGGGAGCCTGTGGTCGCAGGCCTACGTGCTCGGGGATCTGTCTTCCGACTACAAGGCGCGAAACCTGAACGATACCGTGACGATCCTGGTCTCGGTGCAAACCACCGCCGCGCAGAGTGGAAGCAGCAACCAGTCGCGAGCCTTTAATACCACGTCCGGCATATCGGGCTTCGCCGGTGACCTGGCGACCAAGGGCGTCAATCCGCTCTTCAACGCGCAATCTGCGACGGCTCTCAAGGGTACCGGCCAGACGGCATCGAATACGACCTTCGCGACCAGCCTTACCGGGCAGGTGATCGCGGTCCTGGCCAACGGCAATATGGTGGTAGAAGCCGAGCGGCAGATCGCGATGAACAACCAGCATGAAGATGTCATCGTGCGTGGCGTGGTGCGGCCGGGAGATCTTTCGCCGAACAACACCGTTGCTTCGTCTTCGCTGAGCAATCTTGAGATCGAGATGAAGGGCAAAGGCATCATCTCGGACAGCGTTCGTCCCCCTAATCCATTCACGCGAGCCGTGTTGTGGCTCTTCGGATTTTGATCATGCGCTCATTTCTTCTATTTCGCATGCAAGCTCAAGCGCTGCGGCGCGTCGCGTGGCTGCTCGGTGCTCTTCTCCTCGGCTCAGGCTTTGGGGGCGAGCCGCGGGCGCTCGCAGCGCCAGCAACAGGGCCGGGCCGTCCGGTGCTGCTCCGCGACATCACCGACATCGAGGGTGTGCGCGACAATCAACTCGTCGGCTACGGGCTCGTGGTCGGATTGCAGGGCACCGGAGACCGCCAGCAAACGTTCTTCACCGTGCAAACGCTCGCCAATGCGATGCAGCGGATGGGCGTGCAGATTGCGCCGGGCGTTGTGGTGGTAAAAAACGTCGCTGCGGTTTTTGTGACTGCGTCGCTTCCGCCGTTTTCGAGGCCGGGGATGAAGGTAGACGTTACCGTTTCCTCCGTCGGAGACGCCAAGAGCCTGCAGGGGGGCGTGCTGCTGATGACCTCGCTCCGCGGTCCTGACGGCCAGGTCTATGCCGAGGCGCAAGGCTCGCTGGCGCTCGGCGGCTATTCCGAAGGGGCTGCCGGCAATCTCCGGCAGGTCAATCAGCCGAACGTAGGCCGGGTGCCCGAGGGCGGCATCGTTGAGCGCGAGGTTTCGGTCGACCTGAGCCGCTTTCGCACGGTTTCACTGCTGCTGCGCAATTCCGACTTCACCGCGGCCCGGGATATCGCGGATGTGATCAACAAGGAGCTGGGGTCGTCGGTAGCCACGGCAATCGACAGTCGGACTATCCATGTCGACGTCCAGCAATCGGGTGTATCGTCGGTGCCTTTGTTGATCTCGCGTGTGCAGGCGTTGGCCATCCACTTCCAGGCTCCGGCGAAGGTGGTGGTCAATGAGCGCACCGGGACTATCGTAATGGGAGGCGCCGTGACCCTTTCCCCTGTGTCGGTGCTGCACGGCAGCCTTAGCATCCAGGTAGAAACATCCTATGCCGTCTCCCAGCCGCTGCCTTTCAGCAACACCGGCACCACCACGCCGGTCGCCAACACAACCATTGCTGTCAAAGACCTGCCTGCACAGTCGATCCGACTGGAAAATGGGGCGAATGTAGACGACCTGATTCGCGGCTTACATGCCATTGGTGCAACTTCGCACGACATCGTCGCGATATTGCAGGCGATCAAGGCGGCCGGCGGCTTGCAGGCTGACCTGGAGGTGATTTAATGCCGGAACAAACAGGATTGGGTGCCGCCGGTGCCGCTTCAACGAGCCTTCTTGAGGCGCAGGCCGCGCAGCTGCTTGAGCGCACCAGGACCGCGAAGATCTCGCCTGCGGGCGCCTCGAGCCGAGACGCCGAGGAAGCGAAGATCAACAAGTCCGCTAAGGACTTCGAATCCATCCTGATGGGAAGCTGGCTCCAGCAGGCAGAGCAATCCTTTGCCTCGGTGCCTGGCGGCGACGGGGATGAGGATGAGGATCCCGGCAAAGACCAGTTCCAAGGCATTGCCATGCAGGCACTTGCGGGATCGATGACCAAGTCAGGAGGGATCGGCATCGCCAAGATGATCGCAGAACACCTTCATCAGGCTGCGAACCGAACGTCGCCACCCGGTGGCAGCTCGTCCTGAGAAAGCGGTACCTGGAGGAGAAGTGCGACAAATTGTTACTTCCGGCCTGAACACAATCGGGCAGAGTGCCGATAGGGGACTCGTCAGTACCGGAGGTATCTATGCGGATCGATCTTTATGGCAGCGCGGCAACGGATTCGGCTGTGGGTGGAACGGGCGCAGCCAATGCTGCGACCGCTCAGTCCTCGTCGGTCGTAGCAGAAGACAGGGCGACACTTTCCGAGGGAAGCGCCGTCGTTCCTACGCTAGCGCAACAGGCCTTGCAGACTGCAGAAACAAGGCTGGCCAAGGTGGATGCTTTACAGCGGGCAGTGAGTAGTGGAGCCTATACGCTTGATCCGAGCCTGATTGCTGAGGCTTTGGTCAAAGAGGGGCTCTGATTTGGCAGGACGACGTGAGATATGCCAGGGTCGTAGCAAAGGCCCGAGACTGACTTTGTGCGATCGGGAAGGCAAAGATGAGGACGCTGGCAAGACGTGATCAAGGCAGGTTCAGCGCGACCTCCGCACCCCCGGAGCCGGAAACGCAGGCGTACCTAGACCAGCTTACGGCTTTGGCGACCGAACTTGAAGCGGGCATGCATGCTATCCGGCTGAATGCTTTATCCGGGTTCCAGGCCAGCGTCTGCCGTCAGCTCAGTCTTTGCGAGGTTCTGCAGACCCGATCAACTGAGTATGAGCGCCAACGGCAGGCAAAACCCTCGGTCTCCCACTCCGATAGCCTCCTGCGGGCGCGCGCCAAAGATGCCGAAAGATCGCTGGCTGCTTTGAACGAACGTTACAAGGCTTTGCTCAAACATTCGGGCGACTCGCTCAAGCTTTTTGCGGGCTTCTATAAGAGCTACGGCGCGCATGCGCCTCTTGTAGGGGATACCCGGAGCAGTGGCGCAGGATGGATGTTATGAACGGCAATCGGGCTATGCGGTTGAGGATCAGAGGTGAAGCTTGGGCGGACTGAACACATCCCTCACAATCGCGACGCAGTCTTTGCTGGCACAGGAAGCTGCGTTGCAGGTGACCAACAACAATATTGCCAATGCAAATACCCCCGGCTATACCCGGGAAACGGTGGTACTTACTGAATCTGCCACAATCACGCAGGCCGGGGTGCAGCTCGGCGATGGTGCGACGCTGCAGGGCTTCAGCAGCATCCGGGACCAGCTGCTGGAATTGCGGATTCAACAACAGACCAGCGATCAAAGCAGCGCCGACGCACAATCGGCTTCGCTGCAGCAGGTCCAAGCTCTTTTTCCAAGTTCGGGAGAAAGCCTCGACAGCTCGCTGACATCGTTCTTCAGCAGTCTTTCCGCTCTTTCTGCAACGCCCACCAGTGCCGCCGCGCGTCAATCAGCGCTTTCTTCCGCGCAAAATCTGGCGAGCCAGTTCAATGCTGTGTCGAGCGGACTGACGAGCCAGCAGGCGAGTCTGAATGCTCAGGTAAGCAGTGACGTAGCCAGTATCAACTCGCTGAGTTCGCAGATCGCGAAGCTGAATGTCCAACTGGCGCAGCTCTCCGGTCAGGGGCAGAACACGGGTCCGGTTCAGGATCAACTCAACGCACTCGAGCTCAACCTTTCCAAGCTGGCAAACGTGTCGGTTGTGCACGCGCCGACCGGAGATACTGTAACTATCGGCAACGGGACCGCGCTTGTGCTCGGCGACCAAAGCTATGCGCTCTCGGCGAAGCCGGGGGGCAGCGCGGGTTTGGCGCAGGTGGAAGACAGCAGCGGAGCCAATCTAAGCTCGTCGATTACGGGCGGTGATCTCGGTGGGACTCTTGAAGTACGAGACACCAACACTCCGTCATTGCTCAACCAGGCGGACACGCTCGCGAATCAGTTCGCGAACGCCATCAACACGGCTCAGGCCAGTGGCTATAATCAGTCCGGAGCAGCCGGAGGACCGATCTTCAGTGTTCCCGGCACGATCGCGGGTTCAGCGGCTGCTATCAAGGTAGTTCTTACCGACCCTGCAGGCATAGCCGCGAGCTCTGACGGCTCGGCGGGCAGCAATGGCAATGTTGCCAATCTAGTGGGTGTGCAAACGGCGCCGCTGGGATCGGGAGCGAGCCCGGCCGATACGTCGGCAAGCCTTACTTTTCAGGTCGGCAGCCTCGCCTCAAACGCTTCTGCAAATTCGGCTGCGATCGGCGTCAGCCTGGCTCAGCTGAGCCAGCAGCGCAGCTCTGTTTCCGGCGTTTCCATCGATGAAGAGTCGGCCAATCTGGTTCGCTTCCAGCAATCGTACGAAGCTGCTGCCAAAGTGATATCGACCATACAAACCCTGTTCAATGTTGCCTTGAATATGGGAACAGCCGTTGGAGGATCGTGACTGCCATGCGTTTTAATGCTACCTTCAGCACCACCATCACCGCCGATATTCAACAAAGCGAGCAAACTCTCCAGGCGGCGCTGCAGCAGGTGTCTACGGGCAAGCGCGTCAACCTGCCATCAGACGACCCCGGAGCTTCGGCCGCCCTGGTGCAGAATCTGACTGCGTCCGCTAGGGTGGACCAGTACACATCCAATGCAACCTCAACGCTCAGCCAGCTCCAGGCGGCCGATTCAGCGATCAGCTCCGTCGTTTCTCTCTTGAACCAGGCCGTGACTCTGGGAACCGGGGGAGCGAACGGCAGCAGCAACGCCTCCGATCGCCAATCTCTTGCCACCCAGGTGCAGAACCTGCTCACAAGCGTTGCCGCTACGGCCAACAGCAACTTCGCGGGCGCTCCCTTATTTGGAGGTACGTCTACGGTTCAGCCGCCGTTCCTGGCCAGCGCCGGCTCCCCTGTGACCTACACCTATCAAGGGAACAGTGGCACGAATTACGTAGCGGTGGGCGATTCCCTTAAAGTTCAAACCAACGTTGCGGGCAACACCCTGTTCCTCAACCCAGGGTCGAGCGTCATCGGATCGCTTCAGCAACTTGTCAGCGCTCTCAGCACGGGCACCTCGAGCAGCATCGGCACGGCCACGGCGTCGGTCACAGCCGCGCTCGACTATTTGAGCCAGCAGCACCCCATCTACGGGGCCAGTACGAACCAAATCACATCCCAGGAAGCTTACCTTTCGCAGGAGCAGGTCACTTTGAGCTCGCAGCAAAACTCTCTTGTCGGTATCGATACCGCAACGGCCGCGGAAGACCTGGCGCAGGCTGAGACGCAGAACAGCGCGGTTCTCGCAGCCGCCGCCAAGGTCCTGCCTACCACGCTGCTGGATTATCTGAAATAGGACGTGCTCTGAAGTGAGCCGCAGCGTCGAGCGTTTGAGTGCCTAGGATTGCTTATCCGATTGACGGTGACGTGCTCCCAGTAATTTCAACCAGTTGAATCTGGAGTTCTCTCGTAATCTGAGCGAGGGAGCTGAGGATGAAGAAGAGCCGGTACCGGACGAGCAGATCATCGGGATTTTGGAGCAGCATGAGGCTGGACTGAAGACGGCGGACTCGTGCCGGGCGCACAGGATCAGCGCGGCGACGTTCTATGGCTGGAAGCAGAAGTTTGGCGGGATGGACGTGAGCGAGGCCCAGCGGCTGAAGGCGTTGGAGGATGAGAACCGCCGGTCGAAGCTGTTGGTGGCGGAGCTGAGTCTGCACGGCGAGGCGCTGAAGGCGTGATCCGAAAAAACGGCTGGAGCTTGCCGGTCTAAGAGTCGATGTTGCGTTCGCTCGGGTCAAGCACGGTCTGAGTGAAAGCACGGCCTGCAAGCTGCTGGAGGTGGAGCGGTCGAGCTACCGGTATGAGCCGAGGCCAGACCGCAACGGGGAGTTGCGAGAGGAGATGGTGAAGCTGGCGCGGCAGAAGCCTCGCTATGGTTATCGGCGGCTGCATGCGCTGCTTGAACGACGCGGCCATGAGGCGAACGTGAAGCGGGTCTATCGGCTGTATCTGGAGGAGGGTCTGAGCGTGCGAAGGAAGAAGCGCGAGCGGCTGGTGCGCGAGCGCACGGTAGAGCCGCGGCTGACGGTCGCGAACCAGGAGGGGGCGATGGACTTCATCGTCGATGGCTTGGCGAGCTGCCGTATGGTAAGGATCCTTAGCGTGGTGGACGCCTACACGCGCGAGTGCCTGGCGCTTGAAGCCGACACCAGCCTGGTTCAGGGCGCGTAGCGAGGGTGCTGGAACGGGCGGTCGCCGAAGGCGGAAGGCCAGAGCAGGTGCGCTCGCCCAACGGCCCTGAATTCACGTCGCGGCGCATGCTCGGCTGGGCGAAGGACTGGAAGGTCGGCCTGGTCCACATCGAGCCGGGCAAGCCGATGCAGAACGGACATGTCGAAAGCTTCAACGGCCGGCTGCGCGACGAGTGTCTCAAAACGAGCTGGTTCCGCACCTTGAACGATGTGCGGGAGACGCTGGCGAACTGGCGGCGGGAGTACAACTGCGAACGCCCGCATAGCTCGCTGGACTACCGCACGCCGCAGGAGTTCCGGCAGAGAACAGGCTATGCAGATGTGGAAAGCGAACTGCGCTTTCCACATCTGCACAGCCTCGACGACGGTGACGAGAATAAAATATAAAAGCAAAAACCAAAACCGGGAAACTCCAGTTATCAATGGTTGAGAAAACGGGGGCGAACAGGGTGGTGGTGCCATGGCGAACGTAGTCGTGGGTGACTCCTTCG
>CAXTPL010000031.1:18479-23772 GCA_964246065.1 uncultured Acidobacteriaceae bacterium | reverse complement strand
TTGTGCACTTCGGGGTCCATGGGGCAGATGTAGTCAGTCTGCTGTGCGGCCAGGCTGGCCCCTGGCTCACTCGGTGCCGGAGCCGGCTGAGGCTCGAGATACTTGCCGGGGTCGGCCTCGAACTTGCGGGCGCACCCCAGACTGCAGAAGAAGTACTGGGCGCCCTGGTGCTCGGCTGCCCCTTTGGCTTTGGCTGGATCGACCTTCATGCCGCAGACCGGGTCCACGGCGATGGCTGCTGCCTCAGGCCTTGAGGCGCCGGGTGGATGCGCGTGATTTGAGTGGACATACCGCTGCGGATCGGCTACAAACCTGGTCTCGCAACCAGCCGAGCAAAACAGGTACGTTTCGCCACGGTACTCAGCCTGTGCCGCGGCGGTCGCCGGGTCCACCGTCATGCCGCAAACGGGGTCGGTCACAAGGCACCTGCAGCCGGCGCCAGGCGAGACCCAGCGGTCCGCTCCTTCAAGCCAGCCTCCAATAGAGGCTCACCCCCGTTTAGCCATTTAAAGGCAACACGAGCCATCGCTGTTCTCCTTGCGTTGCGCCATCCGACGTTCGAGCTTTGCCACGCCCATCGCGCGCCCGCTGCACCAACGCAGCGCACACCTGCTGCCAGCCAACGGGCGCTTTTTCGCCTGTGCGTCTGCATACCGGGGATGCGGCCCGGCAACCATAAGATGTAGGAGTGTGCCGGCAGCGGCTCACAGGCAAGTCGGGCTCTCGGCGGCGCTTGGGCTGCGTTCGCCAGAAGCGCCTGGCAGATGCTAGCCTTTCGTGGCAGAGGCTGGGGTGACAAGAAGAGTGCCGTTGTTTGATCGTACCGGCAGCCGCTTACGCAGGCTAAGCGCTGCACGTTCAGCCTGGTGTGCGCTGGCCTTTGCTGCATCGTTCCACGTTTCTGCTCCAGCCCAGTCGGCGCAGGAGGCGGAGGTACACGCGGCCCGCTTCCCTTGGGGCGGCACCCTCACCGGCGCAGATGGGCAGCCGCTTCCAAACGCCGCCCTCACGCTTGACGCACAAGGCGCGACTTACAAAGCAACTACCGACGACCGCGGCGCCTTTTTATTTCATGATCTTCTGCCTGGCAGCTACCTGCTGAACGTCCTGACGGCAGATGGCAAGGTATTTCGCGGCATCCCGGTCGTTCTGCCTGCCAGGCCACGGCCCGGTCACCTCGCTCTTCCAGGCGCCGGCGCTCCCGCTCTCGTCCTTGAAGATCCGGAAGCCGCGCGCAGCGGGGGCGAGCAACTCTCAAGCAGCACGGTAAGTGACATCCCGCTGAATAAGCGGGACTTCAGTGCGTTGCTTCTTCTCGCTGCAGGTACCAGCACCGATGCAAACGGAGCTACCAACTTTACGCAGCAGTTTGCCATCAACGGCCAGCGCGGGGTTGAGGCGACCTTTGCCATCGATGGCTCCGATACAAGCGATCCGGAGCTCGGGGGCGCTACTTTTTCTAACTTCAACGTGGATGCCATCGAAGGGATCGCTTCAAGCTCAGGGTGGATGCCCGCAGAGATAGGACGCGGCGCCTCCGGCTTTACCAACATTGCCACGCGCGCCGGCACACACGCCTTTCACGGCTCTTTTTTCGAGTTTCTGCGGAACTCTGCCCTCGATGCCAGAAACTATTTTGATCATCCTTCCATTGCCAGCCAGGGACGCATTCCGCCCTTTCGCCGCAATGAGTTCGGACTGACCAGCGGAGGTCCGCTTTTTCTCCCCAAACTGTATCCTGATCGCAATACCACCTTCTATTTTGTCGAGTTGCAGGGCTTTCGCCAGGTACTTGGCACCACGCAGGTCTTTCCTGTACCTACGGCGGCCGAACGCTCCGGCATAGATAGCACCGCGTTTCCGGGGGATACGCTTGTGGTGCCGGTAGCCGCACCTATCGCGCGGGTGCTTGCTCGCTATCCGCTACCCAACTACCCGCAGGGTGCCTACGGCGTACACACCTATGCCACGTCGGCAAAGGTGATTACCGATGCCGATCAGTTTTCCGTTCGCTTGGACCACCAGGCGGGCAGCAAAACGCACCTCTTTGCCCGCGTCTCTTTTGATAACCTGATCGGGCCTACGACCAATCCGGACCAGACGGTGCTCGATCCATCGTTTGGGATCCAGTACCGGGACCACCAGCGCAACGTCGCCTTCGACTACACGCGCACTGCGTCCGCACGGCTGGTGCTTGAGACGGAGTTCAGCATCATCCGCACCACGCCGGCTTTCCTGACAAACAACACGACCGACCCAGGTGTGAAGTTTAACGACGGCCTGTATGAAGCATTCAATGCTGCGGCCGGCTCGGTGACCGCGGCATTCAACAATCTGTTCTCGCTTCGCCAGTCCATCACTTACACGACCGCGCGCCACGCATGGAAGGGCGGAGGTGAGCTTCGCCTCAATCGCGACACCAGCTACTTCGGGCAAAGTCCCAACGGCGAGTACGACTTTGGCGGAGGCACCGCGTATGCAAACCAGGAGCTGCGCAGCAGCTCCGGCGCACACGTCATCCATGCCGGAGATGCTCTGCCCGATACCCTTTCAAGCTTTTTGCTTGGCAGCCCTTTCGTGTATACCGCCGCAGTCGCTCCCTTCTATATCTCAGGTGGAGCGCATATCGGGCCCGCCGCTACGAGCCGCAACGCCGGCGGCGTCTACCTCCAGGACAACTGGAAGCTTACCCCGCGACTGACACTGAACTATGGTCTGCGCTACGAGCATTACTCGCCGATTGAAGAGCGCGCCCGCCGCACATCGAGCCTGCTTGCGGCCTCCAATGCCGTGGGTCAGGTGTTTGTGGTGAATCCGCAGCCGCCTTACCAGAATGGCCGCTTTGAATGGGCTCCGCGCGTGCAGCTGGACGCCAGCCTGACCAAGCACCTCACCGCGCATGCCGGCGGCGGCCTGACCACCATCCCTCCAAACATCTGGCAGGATAACTTCCTTACCGGCGGTACTCCCTTTGTTATCTATCCACGACTTACTTCAACGAGCGCAGCACCGATCCCTTTCGGTTACCAGATCACATCTGCCGAGCTGCCGAGAGCGTACACGCCGGCCGGCGAGGACATCTTCCCCGGGAACAAAACAACTCACGTCGCGCCGAATACTGTCTTTGACATCGACCGCTACACGCGCGACCTGGCGCTGCTTACGCCCAGCCGGCAAATTACTCCGCTCAACGTAAGCTCTGTCGACCGGCGCTTTGGCAACGCCTATCTCAGCACGTGGACATTAGGTCTCGAGCAATCCTTCGGTGGCCTGACCGCGGATGCCGCCTACATAGGAACAGCTACCTCACGCCTGCCCCGGATCGCGTTTCCGAATGCTTACCCAGGCGCCTCGCCGGCCTTTGCCCAGCATACGGAATTCGACGCGCAGGGCAATATCATCGGTGGCTTCGGCAATGAGCAGGTCGTCAGCGCTTCGGCTCATTCGACCTATCACGCATTGCAAACATCGCTTGCAGGCACGCTGGCGCACGGCGGCCCCGGCATGCAGGCCAGCTACACATGGTCTAAATCGATCGATGACACAAGCTCGGTAAGTGGGGCATCCGGCGCCTTTGCGACCGGCGCCCTGGCGCAGGCCTTTCCGCAGGATCCTTTCAATACGCATCTTGAAAAAGGGCCTTCTACCTTCGACACAACACACGTGTTTACGCTTAGCCTTGCACAGGATCTGCACCTCGAACACCTCTCCCTACTAAGCGAACTGCCAAGCAAGCTTCGGGCAGGCTGGGAGCTGCTTAGTATCTCAACCATCACAAGCGGAGCGCCTTTCTCCGTGTACTCGGGCATTCAGCAGACCGGTGCAGGGTCCATCGGCGCGGACCGCCCGGACCAAGTCGGGCATCCTCACCTTTCCACGGCGAGGCGTATCCGGGAGGACTACTTCGGGCAGGGTGATGCAAATGCCTCTGTCTTCTCCATTCCAGTGCACGTTGCCGGCGGAACCGGCCCCAACCAGGGACGCTTTGGAACCTTAGGCCGGGACACCTTTCGCGGACCGGCGTTCTATGATTACGATTTTTCGCTGATCAAAGACACGCCCATCGGCCGCAGACACACCGGTGGCGAGCTCGCAGACCTGCAGTTTCGAGCGGAGTTCTTCAACCTGTTCAACATCGTCAACATGGGCTTACCTGCCAATACGCTCACCGGTGCCGGGTTCGGCGAGATCAGCCGCACGGCGGGTACCTCAAGACAGATACAGTTTTCCCTGAAGGTGCTTTACTAAAAGCCGGCAAATCGGCAATGGAACGCGAGCGGCCTGGCACCCTGCGAGGGGTTCAACAAGCCTGCTCCCGCCGCAGCAGGCGCAAAGGAGACAGCAAATATGAGGCAAACACGACGAGAAGTCCTGACCACCCTCACGCTTACCGGCATGGGCGCGGCATTCCCAACACAGGTAAGGGCTGCTGCCAAGGCGGCTGCAGAGCCGGACCCTTTCCGCCTTGCCGTCATCAACGACGAGATCACTGAAGATTTTGAGCGGGCCTGCGCCATTGCTGCAAATGAGTTTGGCCTGCATTGGATTGAGCTTCGCGGGATGTGGAACAAGAACATTACAGCGTTGAATGACAAGGAAGTAGCGGAAGCGAACAAGATTCTTGCGGAACACAAGTTACAAGTCACAGACATCGCGAGCCCGCTCTTCAAGACAGACTGGCCCGGCGCACCGCGCTCCAGCCAGAGCGAACGAAGAGATCAGTTCCACGCCGACTTTGACGCGCAGGCGCAGGATAAGCTTCTGGAGCGCTGCATCGTGCTCGCTCACGCCTTTCGCACCGAGCGTATCCGCTGTTTTGATTTCTGGCGGTTGGACGATCAAACACCCTACCGTGCGGGAATCAATGCCAGGCTGCAGAGCGCGGCCGAGCGTTGTGCCAAGGATCACCTGCTGCTGGTTCTCGAAAATGAGATGTCGTGTAACACGGCCACGGGTGCTGAGTCAGCGGCCGTGCTGGCTGCTGTGCCGAACCCTAACTTCATGCTCAACTGGGACCCTGGAAACGCCGCGGCGATCGGCAGCATCCCCTATCCTGACGGGTATAACCTTTTACCCAAAGAACGCATAGGCCATTGCCACTGCAAGGACGTGGTTGCCAAAGCGGGCGGAGGATACCAGTGGGCTCCGGTAGGTGCCGGGGTGATCGACTGGGTAGGACAGATCGAGGCCTTGAAGCGGAGCGGCTACCACTACGGCTTGAGCCTGGAAACACACTGGCGAGGCGCCGGCACACCCGAAGCCTCCACACGGATCAGCATGGATGGGCTGAAGA
>CAXTPL010000031.1:15918-18469 GCA_964246065.1 uncultured Acidobacteriaceae bacterium | reverse complement strand
CGGCAGAAATCGTCGCCTGAGTGGCGCAAGGAGCAAATATGGACGCGATGACGCGCCGCAGTTTTCTTCGTTCCGCGGCGGCAGGTGCAGCCGCACTGGGTGTCTCTCGCACGGCCAAAAGCTACAGCCAGATTGCAGGGGCGAATGACCGATTGAACTTCGCTTTGATGGGGCTCAATGGGCGCGCCTACGCGCACCTGTCGTCACTAAGGGCTAATCGCGCGGCGGCTCGCATCACCCACGTTTGCGATGTGGACGCGAATATCTTGAGGAAGTTTGCCGCGGCCACCAAGGAACAGATGGGAGAGGCACCCCTTGAAGCACGCGACTTCCGCAGCGTACTGGCGCTCAGGGAGATCGATGCAGTCACGATAGCGACGCCCGATCATTGGCATACTCCCATGGCTATCCTGGCTTTGGCGGCAGGTAAGCACGTTTATGTTGAAAAGCCATGCAGCCATAACCCTGCGGAAGGGGTCATGCTTATCGAGGCGCAGCGCAGATATAACCGGCTCGTGCAGATGGGAACCCAGCAACGGTCGTCTCCTCATACGATAGAGATCGTTGACAAGATACACAGCGGACTGATCGGGCGCGCTTACTATGCAAAAGCCTGGTACAGCAATACACGTAAGTCGATAGGAACTGGAAAACAAGCACCCATCCCGCCGCAGCTGGATTGGGAACTCTGGCAAGGGCCTGCTCCGCGCCAGCCTTATCGAGACAATGTCCAGCCCTATAACTGGCATTGGTTCCGCACCTATGGTACGGGCGAAACGCTGAACAATGGTACACACGAGGTCGATGTGTGCCGCTGGGCGCTGGGCGTCGACTACCCTCAAAGCGTGAGCGCCACCGGGGGCCGCTACCAGTTCCACGATGATTGGCAGTTCTATGACACGCTCGTGACCGATTTTACTTATCCCGGCGGGATGATCTCGTGGGAAGGGAAGAGTTGCCAGGGGATGAAGTACTACAACCGGGACCGGGGATCGGTCATCATGGGAACACAGGGCAGCGTACTCATCGACCGCGACGGGTATGAGGTTTACGATCTGCAAGGCAACAAAACAGGCGACTACAAGGTAGGAACGCACACAACCTCTGCCGACCTTACGGGACGCGATGCGATGACGGATGCGCATTTTGCTAACTTCATCACGGGCATACAAAAGGGTGAGCCGCTCCACAGCCCGGTCGCTGTCGGCAATGTCGCTGTGACCATGCTGCAGCTGTCAAATATTGCCTGGGAGGTGCAGCGCCAGTTGCAGACCGGGCCTGGCGGGCAGATCCGGAACGATGACGAAGCAATGAAGCTTTGGGGGCGAACGTATGAGCCTGGCTGGGAGCCGAGGGTATAGCCTGCAGCGAACTGGCGCCATCCGTGTCCCACAGTGCCGGGGAAAGGTGCATACATGCCCTTCAGCCGATGGCCGAGCGAAAAGGAGCATGCTATGACCGACGCATTCTCCCGGCGATCTGTTCTCAAGGGAGCCTCGGCGCTGCTGGCCGGAGCCGCGGCAGCGGACACCTTTGCGTCGTGCGCACAAGCCGAGCAGCAGAAGCAGGGATCGCCGATCCGCCTGGGCGTGGCGAGCTACACCTTTCGCAACTTCGATCGCAAGCAGCTTATCGGCATGCTGCGGCAGGCGCAGGTAAGCGCGTTGAACGCGAAGGATGTTCAGGACCATCTCCCTTTTGACCCGACCAGCGAAGCCGCAGCGATGACCGCCTACGCCGCCGCCGGCATCACGCTGCACGCGGCAGGCGCTATCTACTTCACCCAACAAGAGGACCAGGATATCCGGAGTAAGTTCGAGTATTGCAAGCGTGCGAACGTACCGGTCATCGTGGCCGGCGATCCTTCGCCGCAGACCCTGGCGCGCGTGGAGTCCTATGCAAAGCAATACGACATGCGCATTGCCATTCACAACCATGGCCCGGAGGATCGGTTGTGGCAGTCTCCGCTTGATGTTCTGGCGGCGATCAGCAATTATGATGAGCGCATCGGCTGCTGCATCGACGTAGGGCATACCATGCGTGCCGGCACCGATGTTGTGGGAGCGATTCGCAGGGTAGGTCCGCGATTGTTTAATGTACATATGAAAGACCTGGCCGACTCCCATGCAAAGGAGAGCCAAGTGCCCGTCGGACAAGGCAGCATGCCGGTGCGGGCCATCTTTGAGGCGCTTCATGCTATCGACTATCAAGGCTTCGTCGACTTAGAATCTGAGGTTCATCCGGAAGACCCGATGCCTGGGGTTCTTAGCTGCCTTGCCTACATGCGCGGTGTGCTTGCGGGGTTAAGGTACGAGGCCGGCTGAGTTCGTCCCACCCCCGAATCGATAAAAGGCCTCCGCGCGCTGGAAGTTTCTCAGCTTGTATGACGGGTGACGTTGAGGTTTCAAGCGACGATCGCTGCTGACGTTCGGGCGTATATAAGCGAAATGGCGCCGAGCTATTTACGCGGGGGCGCGCTAGCTTTGTTGCTTGGAGCAGCGTGCGACGCTGGAACACGAGCCGGTTCGTTAGGGTTTGCTGGCGGGCAGCC
>CAXTPL010000031.1:8411-15908 GCA_964246065.1 uncultured Acidobacteriaceae bacterium | reverse complement strand
GAGTTAGCGCGTATAAAACGTGGAATTGCCGACCGTTCTGCGGGCGAAGACGTCGTGTAGGCCGTTGACCGTTTCCGCACATCCCAAGACGAGCGCCGCGCCTGGCGAGAGTACGGCGTGGATTCGCGCCAAAATCTTCTTCTTGGTTTCAACGTCGAAATAGATAAGAACATTTCTGCAAAGCACCAGATCGAACGTTCCAATATGCGATAGGTCGCGGCGAAGATCCAGTTGCTCGAAACGGACCATGCGCAACACCCGCTCCTTGAGTTGCCACTCGGAGCCAGCTGGCGCAAAGTGGCGCGCCAGCATCTGGCTGGAGACACCCCTGTTTACCTCAAATTGACCATACCGGCCGGTGCGAGCGCGATCAAGAACCTGACTTGAAATATCTGTTCCCAGGATCTCGACTTGCGAAGGGTTAACGCCTAGGTCGATCAGCAACATGGCGATGCTGTACGCCTCTTGTCCCGTAGACGCGGCGGCCGACCAGATGCGACCCCGCTTCCCACCTTTAAACATTGCCGGAAGAATCTCTCGGCGCAACGCTTCAAACATCAGCGGATCGCGAAAGAAGAGCGTTTCGTTGGTCGTCATCGCTTCGACGACCAACTTGCCCAGGGAAGGCGCGCTTCCACTGGCCAGGCGCGTGGCCAGCCCGTCCAAAGATGCCAGCTTTTGCTCCCGCACGATTGGCAGCAGTCTTGCTTCCACCAAGTAGCGCTTATCCAGCTGCACGATGATTCCGGACTGCGAGTGGATAAAATGCTGCAAGAACTTGAAGTTGCTCGGGGAGATCTGGTTTTCGGACAGACTCGCGTCGAGGCGCGCGGAATTACCCGCCGGGAGCGGAGCAGCATTGGCTGTCATAGGCGCCTTAAAATATCGGGAATAATAGATGTGAGTGGAAGAACGGCATCGGCAAGGTGTGCCTCGGCGATTGCGCCCGGCATCCCCCACACCACGCTCGTCGCGCTATCTTGAACCACAACGGGCGCGCCCAAGCCCTTCAGGCATCTTGCACCCACCAGGCCGTCCTGCCCCATGCCCGTCAACACCGCGACGATGGCAGCGCCGCCGTACACATCGGCCACGGATCGAAACAGTACGTCCACGGCAGGCCGGCAGGAGTTTTCCTGCTCGCCCTTATCCAACTCAAAGCACACTTCGCTGCCTCGGCGCGCCAAGCGCATATGGAAGTCCCCGGGAGCGACCACGGCGATGCCCGGCTTCACTTCAAGGCCGTGCGTCGCCTCTACGACAGGCACCCGGCTGATACGTGCCAGCCGTTCTGCTAAGAGCTTGGTAAAGAAAGCGGGCATATGTTGCACGATCGCGATAGGGAGGGGGAAACTCGCAGGTATCTGCGGCAAGATCTCAGCCAAAGCAGATGGTCCTCCAGTCGACACGCCGATCGCGAGGATCTTCGGCGCTGTTTTCTGGGCGACACTTGCCCAGCGAACAGGAGGCGAGCTTTGAACTGGCGCGCTCATCTGTCGGGATGCGTCTGCAACAGCTGGCCCGGGTGGATTTTGCGAGATCCGCGTCGCAACCGTTCTGCCACCAAGACGAAAGATGCACTCAATCTTGGCTAGCAGTTCCGCCTGCAGCACCCAGTAGGCATCCTCTGTCAGGCTTGAACTGCTCTGCTTGGTAACGTAGTCACTCGCGCCTGCCAAAAGCGCATCGATGGTTATGGCCGCACCTCGCGCGGTCAAACTGCTGCACATGATCACACGCATCTCTGGGAAACGCGCCTGCATGATCTTCAGCGCTTCCAGGCCATCCATCTCCGGCATCTCGATGTCGAGCGTGACCAGAGAAGGCCGCAGCTGCTCGACCTTGAGCAGCGCTTCGCGGCCATCCCGTGCCGAGCCGACTACTTCAATCCCGGTATGAGAAGAAAGCATGCGGGTCACCAGGCGCCGCATCACGACAGAGTCGTCCACAACGAGAGCCCGTATCTTGTCCGTTCCGCGATGCGGCTTTGAAAACATGGTTTGCGTTGCAGGAATTGTCATATGGGCGCTTCATCGAACAGGAGAATCTTTTGCGATTGGACCTGACAAGCTGCGAAATAGGACATTATTGTTTCCATTCGTCGTATGCCCACGGAACCATACAAAGGCTGCAGCAAGGAGCAGCTTGGAGATTCCCTGTTCCCTCAAGTCGAAAACAGTGACAGCAGGAACCAACGCGCTGCTAGATCTGGAAGCGTTGCACAAGTACCTGCAGCTGAGAGGCCATGTCCGTCAGTGCGCGGGACGCAGTCTGGGTATCTTGCGCACCCTTGCTCGTCTCTTCCGTCGCATACGCCACATGGCCTATGCTTTTGGCGATCTCGCTTGTGCCGCGGGCCGCGTCGCTGACATTCCGCCCGATCTCGTTCGTTGTTGCCGTTTGCTCTTCCACTGCTGAAGCAATCGTGTTTGAGATGTCATTCACCTGATTGATAATCTCACCCACATCGGCAATTGCTTTTACTGCCGCCTTTGTATCCGCCTGAATGGCTTCTATCTTCTGTCCTATCTCTTCTGTTGCGCGTGCCGTCTCCTTGGCAAGCTCCTTGACCTCGTTAGCGACAACGGCAAACCCTTTTCCAGCTTCGCCCGCTCGCGCTGCTTCGATCGTGGCATTCAACGCAAGGAGATTTGTCTGCTGCGCAATCGAGGTAATTACCTTGATGACCTTCCCTATCTCCTGGCTTGACACCCCCAGCTTGCTAATGGTCTGGTTGGTACTTTCGGCTAGGGTTACGGCACTTTTGGCCACCCGTGCTGCTTCAACCGCGCTCTTGGAGATTTCCCGTATAGACACAAGCATTTCTTCCGAGCTCGCAGCCACCACGCTGACGTTGGCCGATACCTGTTCGCTGCTGCTCGAGGCGCCCTGCGCCTGTGCGGCCGCATCTTGTGAACTCCGCATCAACTGCTGACTGGTGGCAGAGAGTTGCTCAGAAGAAGCGGCAAGACCCATGGCGGTTTGACCAATGCTCGCAATGCTGTTGCGGAAGTCGGAAAGAAGTCGTTGCAAACCTGCTGCCATCTGCCCGGCGGCATCGTCGCCGCTCACCTCAACAGCGCGTGTGAGATCCCCCTCGGCAGCCGCCGAAACTACTTGAAGAAGACTCGAAACCTTACCCTGCATCTCTGCCGCGGCTTGTTTGCTTCGCTCTTCCAGTTCAGCCGCCTGCTTGCGCAGTTTCACCTGCTGGGTCGCGTCCGCAGCGAACTTGATGATTTTGTAGACTTTGCCTTCAGCATCAAAGACGGGGTTGTACGAAGCTTGAATCCAGATTTGTCTGCCGCTCTTGTGGATGCGCATGTAAAGTTCAAAATGAAATTCTCCGCGCGTCAGCTGCTCCCAGAACTTCTTGTACTCTGCACTTTCCGCGTAGTCAGGATCAACAAAGATGCGATGATGACGACCCTTTACCTCGTCGAGCGTGTAGCCCAACGCCGACAGCATGTTTTGATTGGCATCAAGAATGATGCCGTCTGGGCTGAACTCGATGACACCCTGCGATCGTGAGATCGCTGCGAGCTTGCGTTCATAGTCCAAGGAGAGCCGTTTTTTCTCTGTAATGTTTGAAGAAAAGACCGCAACCTTGTAAACCTTTCCCTCGGCGTCGAAGATTGGATTGAAAGTGGATTGCATCCAAACGATGTTGCCATGCTTATCCACTTGCTCGAACTCGCCGGTAAAGAATTCGCCTCGGTTTAGAGCGGACCAAAACGCCTGCTCCCTGGCAGGATCGCGCTTGCGCGGCTCGAGGAACATGCCATGGTCAGCGCCTGCAATCTCGTCGTTCGTGTAGCCGAAGATGCGGAGGAAATTCTCGTTGGCAGTAAGT
The DNA here is from genome assembly GCA_964246065.1 of uncultured Acidobacteriaceae bacterium. Classification (GTDB taxonomy): domain Bacteria; phylum Acidobacteriota; class Terriglobia; order Terriglobales; family Acidobacteriaceae; genus EB88. The sequence continues at coordinate 12,055 of CAXTPL010000031.1, read as the reverse complement.
ACTTTGCCATCGGGAGTCAGCTCCAGTGCGGCCCGCGACCGGCGCACGGCTGCGAGTTGGGCTTCCGCATCACTGTGTTTCACCGTGGCTGGCTTCCGTGTCGCGGCGCGCTTGGTAACCGGTGCTGCCGCAAGTGCGGGAACGAAGTCGGGCGGGGTGGAAGCCTGAACGTGGTTGCGCATGTACCGAATCCTCTGTCCTTAAAATCTGGTCTGAAGTGATACTTAGTGGCATGCGTTTTGGAGCACGCGTGCCGTGTCAAGAACGAGCATGAGTCCTGATTCCAGTTCGTAAACGCATTCAATCAACTGGCGCTGCGCCTGCGGCATGTTGTCTGGAACAGGTGCGTAGGCTTCGGCGGGTACATGGATCACATCGCCGATCTCATCGACGAGCAGGCTCACCGCGCCGTCGGGGGACTGAATGACCATGTTCATGGGCAGTGCGCCCTCCGGCGCGGCATCAAGCCCGAGACTGCTGCGCGTGTTGATGGCAATGACAATCTGGCCTCTTAAATTGATCAAGCCTTCAATCGCCGCATGTGCGAGCGGCACTACGGTCATCTCCTGGTAGCGCAGCACCTCCTGCACACGTGTCACCTCGACTCCGAGCAGCAGGTCTTCAATGCGGAAGGTGGCATACTGATGCCGAATCGAGGGAGCTTCTTTTACCGGCATGCTGCCTCCAGGTCCCGCATCAGATCGCTGGCAGGCGGCTGTTGCCCAAACGCGTATGTCGGTTCGCAAGAGTGGAAGAGCCCGGCCATGGCAGCCAGTGCCTCCAGATCGACTAGATCGGTGATCCGGCCAGCGATCACCGCAGAGCCCAGCAGTCCTAAGGCTTTTGTATTTCGGCGAGCTTCTGTGCGCTCGTGAACAATATCGAGAACCTGGTCGACAATGAGCCCAAGCCGTCCGTTCGCATGCGAAAAGACGATGACTTGAACCTTATCCTCGGAAAGGCTGGTACTGGAAGTGTGTGCATCGCCGAGAAGCTCGCCGGCACGGATGAGTGGAAGGATTTCTCCACGGTAGTAAAGAACAGGGCGACCGGCAGCGCGCTCAAACTGGGCTAGAGGTATCTCTTCCAGTCGATCTACTTGTGCGAGCGGTACAGCCAGGCGCTGGTAGCTTCCGGCGCGGAAAAGAAGCAGCATCTGCGCCTGTTCGACTCCCGCCCCATCTTGGTCGCGCAGCAGCGGCGAGCCAGCCTGCCGACTTTGTGCGCCCAAACCCGCCAGGCGGGCCAAGCCTGCTACATCAAGGATCAAAGCGGGCCGCCCGTCACCCATGATGGTGGCGCCTACATAGCAGGCGAGCCCATTCAGTTGCCTGCCCAGCGGCTTCACTACAATCTCCTGTGTGTCGCAAATTCGATCCACAACCAATCCGAGTTGGCGGTTTTCCGCCTGGACCACGATGATGTTGACGTCTTCATCGACCGTGACGCGCTCCTTGCGGCCTAGCACTCGACGAAGGTAGACAAGCGGCAGCAGCTTGCCCCTGTGGTGAAACACCGGCGTGCCGTGTACGTTCTCTATCCGTTCCTTTTGATCCGCCGGTTCGAGGCGTACAAGCTCAAGCAGGTTAGCCTGCGGGATAATGAATCGATCTTCGTCACGTCCGACTGCTTTCCGCTGGGCAGCAGAACGACGACGAGCCGGAACCGAATCTTCCGGAGCTGCCGCTGCCGGCAAAGCGATGCCCGGGTGCGCCCATCGGCCCGCTTCTTTGCCAAGGGTAACTACCAGCCCCGGAATAATGGCAAGCGTAAGAGGGATCTTGATGCGGATCACCGTCCCGCTTTCCGAACGGTTTTGGACCTCGACGCTGCCCCCGATCTTCTCGATATTTGTCTTCACCACGTCCATGCCGACCCCACGCCCGGAGATGCTGGTGATGGCGGCAGCGGTGGAAAAGCCGGGAAGGAAGATGAGGTGGAGTGCATCCCGCTCGCTCATCTGGGCTACCTGTTCAATCCGTAAAAGGCCTTTCTCGACGGCTTTCGTCTTTACGCGCTCTGCGTTGATCCCCGCCCCATCGTCCGAAATTTCTATATTGACAACGCCGCCCTCGTGATAGGCGCGCAGGACCAGTAATCCTTCTGCTTTTTTATTTTTGGAGAGACGCACCTCCGGCATCTCGATGCCGTGATCGCAGGCATTGCGCACAATGTGTGTCAGAGGATCCTTGATAGCCTCGATGATGGTCTTATCCAGCTCAGTGCCTGCGCCATCCATTTCAATCTGAATTCGCTTTCCGCATTGGGCCGCCAGATCGCGGACAACGCGAGGGAGCTTATTCCAGACCACGCCAATCGGCTGCATGCGAGTCTTCATCACTCCTTCCTGCAACTCGCTCGTGATGAGGTTGAGCCGCTGCGAAGTTTGCTGCAAGGCAGGATTGTGGCTCGACGTATCCTGCAGGAGCTGATTGCGCGCCAGCACCAGTTCGCCGACCAGATTCATCAGCCGATTCAGCAAAGCCACATCGACCCGGATGGTGGAGTCGGCAAGCAGGGCATCTTTGCCGGCTTCTTTTCCCGCCTCGACGGATGCTTCCCTCTGCGTTTGCTGTGTCACAACCGCCGAGGTCTCCGATACAGCCGCAGCCTGCAGCGCTGGGTGAGCTATAGGAGTCTTCGCAGGCACGACGGCACCCGCGTCCTCAGCCTGCAAGGTGTCCGGTGTGTTGTCTACCGCAGGTGCGGTTGCCCAAGCGGCTTCGCGAGCAGGCTCACTATGCGGGCCGACCGGCGGCAAAGCGGTTTCGACCGAAGCTGCCTGCGCTGCCTGTCCCTGCCCTACGTTCCGGTGCGCCTGCTCCAAGCGCGCCCGCAAAGGGCCGGTTGTGTCTTCCCCTTCTTCCGCGGTCTCCTCGATATTGGCAAGCAGGCGCTTGATAGCGTCGACTGACTCAAGAACGAGCGAGATAAGCTCCGGCGTTAGGGGACGCTGCCCTTCGCGAACCTGGCTCAGAAGATTTTCTGTAACGTGGGCTACGGAGCCGAGGATCGAATACCCAAAAAAACCGCAGGTTCCCTTGATCGTGTGGATCGTCCTGAAGGCGCCCGAGATGAGTTCGGCATCTTCCGGGTTCTGCTCCAGCTGCACGATCTCGCGGTCGAGATTCGCCAGGTTTTCATTGCTCTCGATCAGGAACTCGCGTATTTCGTCGTCAAATTCCATCAGGGTCTCGTTTTGGGGAGCGCTCAACAGCTTGGCAAGGCAGGGCTGCGAAGAGGAAAGACTTGAGTCTTTGCTGCCCACGTCGTGCAGGTTGGTTATCGGTGCTCCAGGCGCGTCCGTCTAGGTGACTCCGGTAACGTGAGCTCACGAGGCATTCTGCCGATATATGTTTTGACGACGGTTGCAACGCTTGCGCAGCAGAGTGACCGCGTTGGCACCACGTCGATCAGATCTGGCAGCTGGTAAGTGGAGATTGGCAGGGGAAGGGCGGAATAGCGGCGATGGACATACTTCTGGTGGATGACAGCAAAACAATGAGGGCTTTGGTGCAGCGTGCCATCCGACAGGCTGGCTACCGTGGCCTGATGATCGGCGAAGCCGAGAATGGCGTTCAGGCGCTTGAGAAAATGAAGCAGGACCCGCCGAAGCTCGTGCTTTCTGACTGGAACATGCCGGA
>CAXTPL010000031.1:4707-8401 GCA_964246065.1 uncultured Acidobacteriaceae bacterium | reverse complement strand
ATCGACCTTCTTCGGCAGGTACGCGCTGCAAAGAATCAGGTTCCTTTCGGCTTCATCACCTCGGAGTCTTCTGCGGAGATCAAGGATCTTGCCGTGAAGACCGGGGCCAACTTCATCCTTGCCAAGCCCTTCACATCCGACGATGTGCAGGATGCCTTGTCACCGATCCTGGGAGACTAGTCTCGTGGCTGAACCTACTGCTTTTTCCTTGTCGAAGATGCTTTCGCAGCTTACTGGTCGAACTGTCTCCTTTTCGCTTTTGCCGGCATCCACGCCAGAAATGCCGAAGCCGTTACTAGCCGTCTACAAGATGATGCCGGCTGAAGATGCAATGGTGGTTAAGGCCGAGCTACCGTTGATCGCTTCGTTTGGCTGTGCATTGCTTGGGCTCCCCAACGAGGCTGTCAAGGAACATCTTCAGGCCGGGGTGCCTGACGAGCTACTGCGCGACGCCATGCACGAGGTCATGAATGTGTGCTCGACGCCGCTCTCGGTCGAACACCGGGCTGTCTTCCAGGGCTTGTTTACCGACCCGCTCTACTGCGGGGACAGCGCTCAGACATTGTTGTCGTCAAAGCCACATAAAACCTCGTTCAAGGTCACAATCGAAGGCTACACAGGGGGCAGCTTCATGGTGTTTTCAGGCAATTAAGCTCCCATAGTTAGCCGCAGCGATTCGTTTTTCCCAGTATCGGCGGCCCTGACACACTGTTAGGGCAGCATCGCATCGCCTCCGCCTCACAGCAGAAAGACCTTTCCATCATCCCAGGGCGGTCCATTTCCCCGGGATGTCACCGCGAGCCGGTTGATGTCGCCATGGAAGGGCGGGTGAGCTTTAGCGCGCCGGACTGCGACGGGAGGTGAGCGCCTCCCGTGCATTGGCTCTGGCGCGTTCAAGAGCGGCGTCAAGCGCGGAGCGTACGGCCTCCATGGCCTCCTCGCTTGCGCCTGGCTTTGGCGGGTGCAGTTTGCGCGCCCAGGCGACGACCACCCGCGAAAAAGGTTTGGGAATAAGAAACTGGTCCCAGGAACCCAGAGTCCAGGCGTGCTCAGGTTCGAGGTGAAAGCTACCGATGGGGGTTCCCGTGGCCTGCGCGAGTTTGACGGGCCCCGCTTTGGCGACGTGCAACGGTCCGCGGGGCCCATCCGCCGTAAAGCTGGCGAGCCGTCCTTGGCGAACGATTGCGCGGAGCCCCAGCAGCCCGGCCACGGCGCCGCTAGAACTGGAGCCGCGGATCGTCCTGTAGCCGAGCAGGCCCAGAGTACGGGCGATCAACTCGCCGTCGAAACTGCGGCTGATGAGCACATGGGGGTGGTAGGAACGAAAGCGCCAGCCGGCCAGTAAGGTGCACTGATGCCAGAAGCAGAAGATGCCGCTGCTTCCGGGCTGCTGGATTTCTGCACCTGGCTCGAGGAGATCTTCAAAGCGCAGCGTGCAACCGATGGCACCGATGACAAGCGCCGCGAAGGGCGGGACCGTGAGAAGCGCAGCCCGCTGCGCGAGCGTATACCGCTGAGACATGGGTGCGGCGGGCATCGACAACGATTGTATCGAGCGTGCCGGTTCTCCGGAGCGCGAGTCGCGAGGCTGCTGACTTTTGCGCCAGCCTAGCCTTGCGGAATCAATGCGCGTCCGCTCCGCTTACTATGACGGCTTCAAACACTTGCGCCCGTACGAGCGCATGAAACGTCAAGCTGAAGATCGCCTGCGCGCGTTGAGCCTGGAAGCTCGGCGGCTCGCCAGAGCAACGGCAGGTTACGAGTACCCTCTGCACCAAGGGCCAAACACTTAACGAGTACCCATCTCAGGCAAAAAGCCCTTCGTCCTTCTTGAGCTTCGTACACCCTTTGATCTCCGACTCTGGGTGGATGGAGCTTTTTGCTGACGGATCTACCCAGGCATCCTTGCTGAAGACCGCCAACCCAGCTCGGCGGCGTACCGCCTGGGCCCAGAGCAAGCCCGGCTATCAGATACCGTTTGTCGGCCAACCTCTCGCCACTCCAATAGGAACCAAGAAATGGAGAGCTTCGCTGGCCGAGCTCCGGAAAGAGATGCCTTTTAGGTTCCGTCAAGAGGGGCAACCAGCTTCCTCTTTCACCGGTCTGCGAGCGAACCACTCGCTCAAACTCGTCTCGACCGCCTCTTCCCCTTATTCCCACGAGGCCGGTGCTTTGGCACCTTTGTAGTGTGGTCAACACTGTTCCAATTAGCATCACATAAAGTTTCAAGTCTAAGTCGGCCGGCGATCAAAGTGCGTGAAGAGCCAAGTTGATCATCGTGTAGAGATCCTTCCGGCTTGCACCCGCTTGAGCCTCAACGGCGATCCCCCCGGCAAGGGTCATGATGAACCGGGCCAATGTCTTAGGATCGGAGCCGGTTGGTAATTCTCCACGAGCGAGGTCCTCGGAGAATCGTCCCTCCAATCTGACCCGTAGCGCTTCCCGATGTTCCGAAAGCCATTGCTTGACAACGTCCTCAGCCTGTACAGCCGGGGAACTGTTGACCACTAAACAGCCTGGAGTGTGCGCCGGATCGGTCACTACATCGGCGTAGTGACGCAGGAGCGCTTCTAAACCCGTGCGAGTCGGGGCATCGCGGAATGCCTCTTCGTAGGCCGTTTCCAGCGCGGCGACGTAGCGGCGCACCACTTCTCGAAAAAGCTTCTCTTTGCTTTCAAACGCGAAGTAGAAACTGGCTGGTCCAATGCCCAGGCCAGCCGTGAGATCGGCGAGTGAGGTTTGGTCGTAGCCGCGCCAGAACAACAGAGTGGCTGTGGCGATTGCGGATTCAAGATCGAACGTGCGAGTTCGTCCCATGCCAAGAATCAACTTTCTAGATCGACCGCTCAAATAAATCTTGACCGGTACTGCTCATAGTGTAATGATTGCTCAACTATGTCGCGACCTCTGTGCTGCGGCCCGAGTCAGGGAGAACCATGCAAGGCAGTGCATTCGCGGGGAAGAAGTTCATCGAGATCAAGGGCCGCAAAATGGCCTACATGGACGAGGGCGAAGGCGCACCCATCGTCTTCCAGCACGGCAACCCGACAAGCTCGTATCTTTGGCGAAAGGTGATGCCGCAGTGTTTCGGGCTTGGCCGGCTGATCGCCTGTGACCTGATCGGCATGGGCGACTCCGATAAATTGCCCGACTCGGGCCCAGATCGCTACACCTATGCAGAGCAACGGGAGTACCTCTTCGCACTATGGGAAGAGTTGGGCCTCAAGCAGGACGTGGTACTGGTGATCCATGACTGGGGCTCGACTCTCGGCTTCGATTGGGCTTCGCAGCATTCTGATCGGGTACAGGGGATTGCGTATATGGAAGCGGCTCCTTTGCCACTCACGTGGGATGACTTTCCCGAATATGCTCGGGAGGGCTTCAAAGCCTCCCGCACACCAGCCGGCGAAGACATGGTCCTCAGAGACAACAACTTCATCGAAGGATTCCTCATCGCAGCAGAAAGCAGAACCTGTCCGCTGCCGACGAGGCGGAATATCGCCGTCCCTTCCTAAACCCTGGCGAAGATCGTCGAGCCATACTTTCATGGGCCCGCCAAATCTCTGTTGACGGGTCGCCCGCGCATGTCACGGAGATCATGACTGACATTTCCGAGTGGCTTAGGGCTTCGTTGATACCGAAACTATAGGTAAAGGGCGACCCAGGTTTCGTCTCCAACGGGCGGCTTGCAGCC
>CAXTPL010000031.1:1246-4690 GCA_964246065.1 uncultured Acidobacteriaceae bacterium | reverse complement strand
TTATTTGCAGGAGTCGAGTGGCCCCGAGGTCGGCAAGGCCGTGGCAGAGTTCGTTCGTTCGCTGCGCGACAGGTAGTTTCCAGCAATGGATTCAAGGCTGAAGATCGATCCACTCCGACCGCGACCGTGTCGAAAACGCCAAAGAAGCCGTCGATGCAGCAATCTATGAGCAGGTTAGAGCCCGTAACTCGCCGTAAACGAGTGCCCTATGAGTTCGTCCTGGATGCGATTGCGGAGGCGCGTCCGACGACACGCGCCATGTTCGGCGCGCTCGCAGTCTACGTGGGAGAAAAGATCGTCTTTCTACTGAGGGACCGGCTCGACGATCCGCAGGCGAATGGCGTGTGGGTCGCGATCCCCACCGAGTTTCAGGAGAGCCTCTACGCAGAGTTCCCGAACGCCAGAGCGGTCAGAATCATGGGCAAAGACATTAGCGGTTGGCGGCTGCTCGCAGTCGACGCTGACGATTTCGAGACGAGTGCGCTCTACGCCTGTGAACTGATCGTCAGGAACGATCCCAGGATCGGCAAAGTCCCAAATAAAATGCGCAGTACGACCTGAGATCGAGCACTAAGCAGTCCCCAGAAACGCGGCTGTGGTTAGTTGCCCCCGGGTTCGCGGCGTTGCCGGGGGTCCGACGGGACCGGATTGGGTCAACACAATGCGACTTGAACGAAGCCGCTATGCGGCGGACGAGTTCGCATGTGGCTGAGTTTAGGTTAGTGGCGTTAAATTAGCGTGTATCGCAGAGAGGAGGTTCTCTGTGACCCAGCTACATCAGATCATGCTCGAAGAGCTAGAGACCCGGAGCACCGCAACTACGCTCAGTTCACCATTCGCACCAATATCCCCACGGTTGAGCATTATTCCCAGCACTTCCATCGTTCCCCCGATCAGCTTGGCCTGGAGCATTGTTCGGCAGTACCAGGCGGCGATGTTCCGCACCTGGAAGCCGGCCCCGACACCGTCGCGCAGCTGCTGGCAGCGTTGCGCTTTCTTTGCATGGAGGTGCTCAAACGCGGGGCAGCATACGCTCAATAGTACTTGCTTAAGCTACTTCAGAAGCCATATGAACAAACCCAAGGTGAAGACAGAGAGCACAGCTTGATCTAGCAGAAGGGATGCGTTTTCTTTTTTTGGCGACGTTGTTCTGGACCGCTAGCGTAATCTGCAGCGCAGCTGCTGGAAAAGCGAGCGCTGGAATTGCGGTTTTATGAACCTCGTGGTTGACACCAAAAGCGGTCAGCAAGCCGAGAGCGCTCCATGGAAATTAGGAGATTTCGGCCGAACGTCGAGATCGCAATCGGCCAGGATATTGTGGGCTTCCGCGCCTGCAAGATCTGCTAAGCAATGAAGACAGGCCTGCTTCACTGCTGTATGAGTCCTTAAAGCCGAGTCATGTGGCAACCCGGACGTGCGCTGTTCCGCATTTGAAGGGCCGGTCTATCAGACTTTCTTGAGCAGAGGTTCTAAACCCTTTTCCTGAATCGTGCCGGTGTGATCCGGCGAAGCAAGATAGGCAATGAGCTTCTTTGCAATCTCAACGTGTTGAGACTTTTCGGCGATGCCTGCCGAAAAAGGTGTCAGCAACTCAAGGTCAACCGGTATCTTGCCTACAAAGGTAATCCCAGGGATAGGAAGCAGCTCCGCGACCTCCTGAAAGCCGATCTCAACTTCACCTTTGGCGATAAGTTCCCCTACCGGAGTTGCGGGAATCTGGTGGGCCTTGCCCTTCATGTCTTCCTTGATGCCCGAATCCTTAAACAAGGTCGACTGGATGTATTCGCCACTCGCACCGTCGGAGTAGGCGATCGATTTTGCCGCGAGCAGAGCATTGCGAAACGAGTCGTCATCGTTGATGTCCGGCACAGGCGCACCGGCCTTTACCGCGCAGCCGATAGGCGACAACGCCAGCTCGACACTCAATCCGGCCAGAACGTAGCCTTTTGTCTCCAACTGCTGCAGTGCAGAGCCGACCATGACAAGCACATCCCCCGGCTCACCCGATCCAATCTCTGCTGAGCGGCGTCGTGGGTCTTTCCCATCGAGGGGCTCTTTTCCATGACAAAGTGAGCACCTGTGGACGTTGCAAAGGGCGGGATCAGGGCTTCATAGCTGGACCGAAAGCCGCCTGAGGCCAGCACGACGATGTCGGTGGTCGCGATGGATTGCGCTTACGGAGGGCCTTTGAGGTGCTTTTTATGATTCCGCTTGTGCTCATCTGAATTTCCATTGTGTTATCGGAGGAACAAGGCCGCCCGTGATCAACGTCCGGCCCTGGTTGAGTCCCCAGAAGACTCCCGGCACGGAACCCACAAATAGCACCTCGAACAAGTGGTGATTTTGTCGGTTCCGTTGCCGATCGAATCCCCGACCGCCAGTGTCTACTTCGTTAGGCTGAGAACGTGATCCACCATGGCACCCGAGTTGCCCAGGTGCTTGGTTGGATCAAGCAGATCCTCCAGCGCTTTCCAATCGAAGATCTTGCTGATCTCCGGTTCCGCGCTCAGTAGATCAATCAGCTTACCCTTGCCTTGTGAAACCGCAATGCAGATCTTGGAGATCAGGTCGTGAGCTTTCCCGCGGCCATCTTCGGTCCAGAGCCATCATCACGGCTTCGGTGTTGATGAGACCGTGCATCAATTTCAGAGATCCTTCATCATGTTTTCTGGATGTACAGTAGATTGCTCAACATGTATTTAGCTTGCGCGAGCGCACCGGCGGCGTAACAGAATATCTCCGGCAGCACCAGCCACTCAATCTCCCACGTGCCCGTTGCCCGTTCGAAGTCGACATTCATTGCATTCAGCAACGCCGCGTAGTGTTGGCGCACAACGCTGCTGCATGCGGTGATGTAGGCGCATGAGATCGGATTCGCTTCTGCGGCATCGTGCCCGAGGCGCCGCGGCCGCCGCCATACGGTTCTTGCACTTCACTCAGTTCAGTCATCTGCATGATCTTGACATCGGTCGCAATCTTGTCGAGCAAACCGCATAGCAGTGCAGGAAGCATCCCACCTCCGCGATCGTGTCTCGGACCGTAACAGATGGACTGCTAAGGCCAAGCAGGCCGCCTGCACTGCGAAGCCGACACTCGCCATCGTGGTCGAGCCGCCATGTTCCTCCGCGAGCGGAACTGTCGAGTCGCCAAGCTCGGAACGCACCTGTTCCACCGGCAGGCCGAGTGTGTCTGCCGCAACCTGCGTCGCCGAGGTGTAGGTTCCCGGCCCCCCTGTCGGTGGTGGGCACAGCGTACGGTCACGGCTCCATCCGCGAAGCGCGTTGCGGACGCGGAGGTGGGAGAGCGGGAAACGCGGTATAGGTCGTCGCCATGCCTAGCCCACCAGCTCGCGACCGTCTCGTATGGCGCGAGGCGCGGGCGCGCGACGATGCCAGCCGCACCGCTCCGCCCCCTGCCGGTAACATTCGCGCAAAACCTTCGAGG
>CAXTPL010000031.1:396-1236 GCA_964246065.1 uncultured Acidobacteriaceae bacterium | reverse complement strand
GAAGCTTGCTAGGATCGAGCTTCAGCTTTCGGCCAACTCGTCCATCGCCATCTCCTGCGCGATCAGACGGGTCGCCAAACCCGGACCGGCATCCGCGCGGCATCGTAGACGTACATCCATTGATTCAGCACTCTCGCGAGGACGATATAGAAGGAGCGGCCCAAGCCGGCCTCCTCCTGTTCGAGCCGCGCCGGCGCCTTACCGATAGCGAGGAAGCCGCATCCGTCCGAAGTCCCCACTAGGATGAACAGCTTGCGCTGCTCCGGCTTCAGCTCATCGAGATCATTCACAACCGCAAAATCGAGGCTGATGGGTTCATCGGATCCAGCCGCAGCTTCTTGGGCTTCTCGTATATCTCCCCGATCTTCGGGTGGGGTCACATTCAGGGCGCGGGAGCGGGGAACGATCGCGTTGCGCGCTGCAGGCTTTGCCACCTTCTTTTTCCGGCAGCGGGGACAGCGTCGCCCTTCTTCGTGAGGTCGGGCATGTCCGACTTCGCGAATCTTCCGATATACCCAACCTGCCGGCTGACCAGCTTTGATTTGGTGACGTTCTCGGTCCCTCGCGCCAGGTCGAGCACGATCCTCCGTAGCGGCTTAATCGCCTCTTCCGGCGGGAGCACCGACAGGAGTTTGCTGTCCTTGAACTCGAAACCGATTCTGGAGCGGAAGCTGAGAGTGGACAGGAGGCGGTCGAGCGTCGTGGTCGGAAATCGGCCCTCGAGCATGCCCTTATCCTCATCGGACAGGGTGGCGTGCTCACGCACGAATCCAGCGCCTTAGCGGGAAAGGGGGAGTGTGACCCCGACATCCGCGTCTTCGTCGTCCGCTCCAGCGAGAG
>CAXTPL010000031.1:0-386 GCA_964246065.1 uncultured Acidobacteriaceae bacterium | reverse complement strand
GAACCGGTACACTTGTGGGGCGCAGTCCGCAAGGACCGCACGCCGCCTTAGCTCGCAACAGCCTTTCCTCCCACACGCGGGCGCTCGCGGTGCAACTCGCAGGGCGAGGCAATCCGGTAGCATCAGGAGCGTGGCCGTTTCGCTCGATTCTCCCCTGCAATTTGTGCGTGGCGTGGGCCCCCGCATCGCCGACTCGCTCAAAGCCAAGGGCCTCGCGACTGTGGAAGATCTGCTGCACCACCTGCCGTTTCGCTACGAAGACCGTGCCAATCCTCTGCCGCTTTCGTCCTTAACCGCCGGGCAGATGGCGGGCGTGATCGGCGAGGTACGCGGCACCGTCCTGCTTAAAACCGCACGCATGCCGATCTTTGAGATGACGGTAGGGC
>CAXTPL010000030.1:0-23938 GCA_964246065.1 uncultured Acidobacteriaceae bacterium | reverse complement strand
GCGTGTGGGAGTGGACTGCAAGCGCATACCTCGGCTACCCAGGCTACAACGCGCTGCCTGGAGCGCTGGGCGAGTACAACGGAAAATTCATGTGTAACCAGATGGTGCTGCGGGGCGGCTCTGTGGCCACACCCGCATCCCACATCCGGACCACGTATCGCAACTTCTTCTCGCCCGGCACGCGGTGGCAGTTTTCCGGCATCCGCCTCGCCCGGCGTTAGCAGTTCCCCACCCCGGGGGCGCAAGCATCGCGCCTCTGCACTTTGCCCAGGTCTCGAGATCTACACCTATGGCTGCTGCTTCGTCGCTGTCTTCGTTTGCTCCCGCGCTCGGCACCCCGGTAGGCGACCAGGTGTACTGCGGGCTCACCGCCACCCCGAAAACGCTCAGCCCTTGGCTCTTTTACGACGCTCGAGGCTCGCAGCTCTTTGAGCAGATTACCGAGCTGCCGGAGTATTACGTTACGCGCACGGAGCGGGCCCTGTTCTGCTCGCATGCCGACGAGATCCTCGCGCTGGCTGCAGGCGGGACGCACGAGGCGAGCAGGCGGCTGGCCGCAATAGAGCTTGGTGCGGGCACAGCCTCAAAAACCGGCGTGCTGCTCGCCTCAGCGGTGCGGCGGCAGGGTGCGGTGGACTATTACGCCATCGACGTTTCCGCCAGCGCGCTCGCCGAAGCGAAGGCGAACCTCGAGCGGCAACTTGCCGGGGTGCGCGTCCACACACGCGTTGCCGACTACACCGAGGGGCTTGGGCAGATCGATGCCGACGGTGCTCGGCGGCTGGTGCTCTACATCGGCTCGAGCATCGGCAACTTTGAGCCGGGCGCGGCCGCCGACCTGCTGCGCGGGCTCCGCAGGGAGCTCGCCCCGGGCGACCGGCTGCTTCTCGGCGCGGACCAGGTAAAGGATCCGCTGCTGCTGCACGCAGCCTACGACGACGCCGCGGGCGTCACCGCTGCCTTCAACAGAAACGTGCTTCTGCGCATCAACCGCGAACTTGGCGCAGACTTCGACCCTGAAGCTTTTCGGCACGTGGTGCGCTGGAATGCTGCCGAGTCCCGGGTAGAGATGCACCTGCAAAGCGTTGCGCCGCAGGTCGTACAGATCCCTGCGCTCGACCTGCGCATCGCGCTCCAGGCAGAAGAAACCATTCACACCGAATGCAGTTACAAATTTACGGACGAGCGTATCGAGGCGCTCTTTGCGTCGTCGGGATTTGCCTGCCTCAAGGTGTGGAAAGACCCCCGGGCCTGGTTCGGCGTTTATCTTGCTACGGCGTGCTGAGCCGCCGGGTCCGGCCCTGGCGTCCCCCAGCGGAGCCGCTGTTCCTTGGCCTGGCTGCGTTCCCGAGACTCGCGGCGCCAGGCTCCTGCGTCTTGTTTCATGAGGGTATTCCCATGCCTCGCTGAAGAGGCCCCGTGGCCTGTTCTCCCGATCCGCCTCCCATGGTCGAGATCGCGCTGAAGCGGGTCCTGGGGAAAGCATCCGGATAGTTCTTCTGGATAAACTCGATCATGGCTTCGCGCACCAGGCAGCGTAGATCGAACTGTTCGCCGGAGTTGCGCGCACTCATCAGGCAGCGGATCTCCATGGTGTGTTCTGACAAGTTGGTGACCTGGCAGGCATTGATCTTGCGGTCCCACAGCGGCGAGCTTTCCAGCACCCGCGTCAGCTCGGCACGCAGCGCGGGCACAGGCACCGTGTAATCCACGTACAGGAACGAGGTTCCCATTAAATCGGCGTGTTCCCTGGTCCAGTTTTGAAAAGGCTGCTCAATAAAGTAGGTCAGCGGCACGACAAGCCTTCGATAATCCCAGATGGCTACGATGACATAGGTGGTGGTGATCTCTTCAATCTTGCCCCACTCACCCTGCACGATGACCACATCGTCCAGGCGGATGGGCTCGGTGAGCGCGATCTGCAAGCCTGCCAGGAGATTGGAAGCAGTCGATTTCGCCGCCGTGGCAAGCACGAGCGAAGCGAGCCCGGCTGAAGCCAGCAGCCCCGCGCCATAGTGCCAGATCTGGGAGTCGCGAAACAGCGACAGGATGAGCCCGGCATCGACGACCACAAGGAGCATGATGGCCATGCGCCGCAGCAGTTGCAGCTGCGTGCGCACCCGGCGCGCCTTGAGGTTGTCGGCGCTGCTGATGTCGTAGCGCAGCATCATCAGGTCTTCAACCATGTACACGGCGGAGATGAGCAGCCAGCCGAGCGCGAGGAACCACAAGATGCCGAGGCTCTTGTACACCGCGCCCAGGTCGTCCGCGGCGATCCCGGCAAAGGGGACCACGGTGGCGAACGCGGTGATCAGCACGATGGCCAGCGCTGGGCGCCGTACTTTTTGAATCACGATGCGCATGACAGGGAGGTCGTGCACGCTTTTGTGTCGCAGCTTGGCCAGCAGCCAGAAGATCAGTGCATGGGCCGAGAGCCCGGCCAGCAGCGCCGCGCAGGCAAGCACCACACCCAGGATGATGGTGCGGTGCAGCGGCGAAACGGCAGCAGTAATCAAAGTGACAGAATGCATGCTCTCCTTTGAGCCTTCAAAAGGCCGGCGTGACCCTTCAGGGCGCGCGGTGGTAGTCCCCGCCCTGCCCACCGCTTTTACGCAGCAGATGTACCTCGCGGATTGAGATGCTCTTATCGAGCGCCTTGCACATGTCGTAGACGGTCAGCGCAGCCACTGTAGCGGCGGTAAGCGCTTCCATCTCCACCCCGGTTCCGGCCGTCGTTGCGGCGGTCGCTTCTATGCGCACGCCGTCTGCAACCAGCACCGTGGTCACATCAAGAAAGCTGAGCGGCAAAGGGTGACACATGGGGATCAGCTCGCTCGTGCGTTTGCCTGCCTGGATGCCCGCGAACCGAGCGACCTCCAGCGGATTGCCTTTGGGATTGGACGGCAGCGCCGCCAGCACCGCGGGCGAAAGCACAACAAACGCTGCGGCCACGGCCTCGCGCCGGGTCGCCTCCTTCCCGCTTACGTCTACCATGCGGGCGGAGCCATCGGCTTGGTAGTGGGAAAGGCTGGAGGGCTCTGCTTTGGCCATGCTCCTAGCCTAGCGCACGCGGCTAAAGCAGCAGCACGCGAACATGTGCGCCTGCCTCGAGGGCCGCCTCGGCAGCGGGGGTTCCTTCAGGCAGCTCCGGGGTAACCAGGAGGCAGTTTGCGCCGGCGGTCGCGGCGATGTCGCCCGAACCCTGCCATGGAACCGGGAGGACGCTGACCGCGTCGGCATGAGCCTGGAGCCGCGCTGGCAAAAAACGGCGCAGGTTTGCCTTGCGTGCGACCGGCGCGGCAAGCCGGGCCTCACAGAAGGGAAGTGCGTAGCCGACCTGGCCGCCAAGCGCCGCCAGCAGCGGCGCCGCAAAGAGCGCACAGGTTACCAGCGTCGAAACAGGGTTGCCGGGCAGTCCAAAAAACGGACGCCCTGCGACCTCGCCGAAGACCACCGGCTTGCCCGGCTGCATATGGACCCCGGTAAAGAAGAAGCGCGCCCCGAGCGAGACCAGCACCTCTTCAACCAGGTCGTACCCGCCCATCGAAACGCCCCCTGAGAGCAGCAGCAGATCGCAGCCGCCGCCTGCTTCGAGAGCGACCTCTATGGCTGGGTGAAGCGCTGCCTTGGAGTCGCCGGCAATCGGCTGCAACAGCGGTTCGCCGCCGAAGGCGAGTACCTGTGCGGCAAGCGAGTAGCTGTTGGAGTTCCGGATCTGCGCCGTGGAAGGGGAACCGTCCACCGGAACGAGTTCGTCCCCCGTGGAAAGGATGGCGACACGCGGCTTGCGGTAGACAGCCACCCTGGCCGCGCCGGCAGAGGCAGATGCCGCCAGGTGGGCTGGGCCGAGCCGCACGCCTGGTGCCAGCAAAACATCGCCGGCGCGAGCCTCGGCGCCGGCGGGCACCACGTTCTCGCCGGGGATGAGTGTGCGTCCAGCGGCCAGCGCTACCTCGTCCCCGGTGCGGAGCACATGCTCGACCATGGCGACGCAGTCGGCTCCCGGCGGCAGAGGCGCACCGGTCATGATCTCGATCACCTCGCCCGCCGCGACTGGCAGACCGGTCCAGAGCCCGCCCGCTTTGAGCAACCCCGCCACCCGGAGCGGCAGGCCCGCTGCCAGCTCTGCGGCGCGCCCGGCAAAGCCGTCGCGGGTGGACCTGGCGAACGGAGGCTGGTCGCGGTCAGCAAGGACTGAAGCGGCGAGCACGCGACCGAACGCCTCCAGCAGCGGCAGTTCGTCGCTGACGGCGGGGCTTAGCGCGGCTGCGCGTCGGGCAGCATAGGCAGCGACTGTCTCAGCTGC
This sequence comes from uncultured Acidobacteriaceae bacterium, assembly GCA_964246065.1. GTDB lineage: Bacteria > Acidobacteriota > Terriglobia > Terriglobales > Acidobacteriaceae > EB88. Next base: position 19,632 of record CAXTPL010000030.1, on the reverse strand, counting down.
TTCAGCATAGGAAAGAAGGGCGGCCATGGGCTCGATTGTAGGGCGTAGCGCGGGCCGGCAGGAAGGGAGAGCGCAGGCAAACGCCGGGCCATTGGAGGAGCCCGGCGAGGCTGGTTTGCTCAGGTGCTTCTCTGTGGAGCGGGCGCCCGCTGCTGCCGTGCGGACGCCATAGGGGCGGGGGGTGGGCTACTTCTTCGCCTTGAACTTGGTGTTCACGGTTTGGCCCATCTCGGCAAGGATGTTCTTGGCGTAGACCGCGAACTGGCCATCCGGCGCCAGCTCCAGGTACTTTTGGTAAGCCTCCGCGCAACCCGGGGGTGCCTGGATCTTGTTTGTCTTCGAGTCCACGGTCGCTTTGCTGATCAGGGCCTGCCCTTTCAGGTAGTAGGGAATCGGCCTGGTCGGATCGGCGGCAATGGCCTTGTCGGCGGCAGCCGCGGTCGCGTCCGGCTGCCCGGCGCGGCTCAGGATGATGGTCTCATTGGTGTAGTACATGCCCGCCTGCGTCGGGTTTGCCTTGACAGCCGCCTCATAGGCTGCGGTTGCGTCGGGCACCTTGCCCTGCGAAGCAAGCGCCTCCCCCAGGCCGTTGTTGGCACCTGCAAGCACCTCGGCGTTCGGCTTGGGGTTCGCGGTTTCAAGCGAAATCGCTTTCTGATACGAAGTGGTTGCGTCGGGCCACTTCTTCTGGCCGCCCTGCGCCATGGCCAGCTCCAGCCAGATCACTGAGGCGTCCGGCCTCAAGGCTGAGTCCTTGGTCATCAAAGCTTCTGCGTCAGCATAATTCTTGGCTTTGTTGTCAGCCCGCGCGGTGGCCAGGTCGGCGTTCAGGTTCTTGATGACGCCGTTGGCCTTGAGGGCTTCGGCGTTCTTCGCCTTGACCTCTTCCATCGCTTTCCGCTGCTCGGGGGTCATCTTGGCTATGTATTCAGGCCGGCCCAGGTCGAAGTTTTCCGCCTCGTCCTGCGCTGCCTCGATCTTGACGTTGAGCAGCTGGTCGATCGGCTTGTCGCCCTGGTACAGGTTGATGAAGTACGTGCCTGGCGCAATCCCGGTGCCCTTGTAATCGCCGTTTGCGTCCGCGGTAAAGGTGTACTTGGCGTCTTTGCCATCGGTGCTTACCTTGACCGTGGCGTTGGCAATCGGCGCTCCCACGGGATCCTGAATGTGCCCGTGGATGCTGCCGGTCTTGTCCTGGGCGAGTGCCATGGTGACGCTGCTCCCGAGCAGCGCCCCAAACAGTCCCATGGTCGTGATCATCTTGCGCATGTTGTCTCCTCATAGGGGGCGGCGAGTGCAGCCGCCCCGTGCTCCAAACCGTTGGTAAACGCGGTCACCGTGCTCCGCGCGCGGCGTAGGGCAGTGCGTCGTGCACTCCCGCCTCGGCAAAAGCGCGCAGCCGCAGCAGGCAGCTGTCGCACACGCCGCAAGCCACGTCAGAACCCTGATAGCAGGACCACGTTACATGCAGCGGTGCACCTGCTTCAACTCCCAGGCGGATGATCTCCCGCTTGCGAAGATGGATGAGCGGCGTTTCTACTGTGATGTCTCCCTCGCGGGTCCCGGCGCGGATAAGTTGCCGAAACGCCTCGTAGTAGGCGGGCCGGCAGTCCGGGTAGCCGGAGCTGTCCTGCTCGACGGCGCCGATAAAGATAGCGTGCGCGCCCAGCACCTCGGCCCAGCTGACGGCCGCGGAAAGAAAGTGCGCATTGCGGAACGGCACATAGGTGACCGGGATGGCTTCGCCGATGGCCTGTTCGCCTTCCGGCACGGCGATGGAGGCATCAGTGAGCGCCGAGCCGCCGATGCGCCGGAACAGGTCGATGCTCAGATGGAGGAACTGCTCGATGCCGAGGATGGCCGCGGCTTCGCGCGCCGCCCGCAGCTCGCGCGCCTCGGTACGCTGGCCGTAGGAGAAGTGCAAGGCGCATGGCTCGTAGTCGCGCGCTGCAAGTGCGGCGCACACGGTGGAATCCATGCCGCCGGACAGGCAGATAACGGCGCGCGGGCGAGTTGGGCCGATAGCTGACGCGCTCACAGGGCTGCTCCTGCCGCAGCGACGACACTGTGCCCGGCGTTTGCCGGCAAGGCGCTCCACCAGCCGTCGAAGGCGGCGAGCGCGTGCTCGCACTGCAGCCGGTGCCGCTCGCGCTTGTCGCGGATGCGCTTGCGTGTGGCCTCGTCCAGAGGCTGGAGCAGGTCGAAGGTGATGTTGGCCGGCTGGAAATGCTTCGACTCGGCATGCGTAATGTAATGCGCGAGCGAGCCAAGCGCAGTGGCCCGCGGCACAGGGTGAATCGGCTCGCCCCAGGCGGCGCTTGCGGCATACAGCCCTGCGAGCAGCCCGGTAGCCATCGACTCCGTGTAGCCTTCAACGCCGGAGATCTGGCCGGCAAAGAAGATATGAGGGTGGGCGTGCAGAAAAAGCCCTTCGGCCAGCACGCTTGGAGCGTGGATGTAGGTGTTGCGATGGATCTGCCCGTAGCGCAGGAACTTCGCGTTGCCCAGTCCGGGAATCATGCGCAGGATCCTTGCCTGCTCGCCGAACTTCAGGTGGTTTTGAAAGCCGACCAGGTTGTAGGAGTCGGCGCGCAGGTTCTCAGACCGCAGCTGCACGACAGCCCAGGGATTGGTGTCTGTGCGCGGGTCGCGCAGGCCTACCGGCTTCATCGGCCCGTAGCGAAGCGTGTCGCGCCCGCGCCGCGCGAGCTCCTCTATGGGCAGGCACGACTCGAAAAACGGCAGCTTCTCCCAGTCCTTTCCTTCCACGTGCTCAGCCGCCAGGAGCGCGTCAACAAAGCGGTCGTACTCCTCGCGGTTCATCGGGCAGTTGATGTAGTCGGCTGAACCCCTGTCCCAGCGCGCCTTGTAGTAGACCTTGCTCATGTCGATCGAGTCCGTTTCGACGATCGGCGAGATGGAGTCATAGAAAGCCAGGTGCCCGGCCCCGGTAAGCCGCGCGATCTCATCAGAAAGCGCAGACGAGGTGAGCGGGCCGGACGCGATCACGGTGATGCCGTCAGCGGGGTCGAGCCGGGTGACCTCTTCGCGATGTACCGTGATGAAAGGCTCACGCTCGAGCGCATCTGCGATGCGCCGGGAAAACTCCACGCGGTCCACTGCCAGCGCGTGGCCGGCCGGTACCGCGCTCGCGTCGGCACACCGCAGCAAGGCCGAGCCGGCACGGCGCATCTCCTGCTTCAGCAGCCAGGGCGCGGTGTGCTCGCTCTCGCTTTTGAGGGAGTTTGAACAGACCAGCTCGCCGAAATCCGCTGTCTGGTGCGCGGGGGTGGTGCGTACCGGGCGCATCTCATAGAGGTCGACCGCGACGCCCAGGCGCGCTGCAGTCAGCGCGGCTTCCGGCCCGGCCAGCCCGCCGCCGATCACCCGTATACGCGGTTCGCGGCTCACGCCTCTACCTCCGGGCCAGCACCCGCGGCTGCGAGGGCAGTCGCGCTGTCGTTGCGCAGACCGCGCACCGCTTGCTCCGCCACGCCGGCTACTTGCGCGAGCGCCTGGCCTGCGAGGCGCATCCGCTCCCACCCATCCATGCGGATGGCGCCCAGGCTCTCATAGAAGCCGAAGGCCGGCTCGTTCCACTTGAGCACGCTCCACTCCAGGCGCGCGCAGCCGGTCTCCGCCGCAACGGCCGCAACGCGGGTGAGCAAGGCCTTGCCAAGGCCGCGCCCGCGGTACTCCGGCTGCACAAACAGGTCTTCAAGATACAGGCTGCGCCCGTTCCACGTGGAGTAGATGGGGAAGAAGAGGGCGAAGCCGCAGGCGGTCCGGTCCCACTCGGCGACCAGAGCGGTAAAGGCTGGCTCAGGACCGAAGCCGTCGCGGCTGAGTTCTTCCTCCGTTAATCGGGGTGCGGCAGGCTCCCGCTCGTAGTCGGCCAGTCCCTGGATCAGGCGGCGGAGGAAAGGAACGTCAGCCGGGAGTGCGGCGCGGATGTGGAGGGGAGTCTGGGTCATCGGGAAGGTAGCGCTGTTCAGCTTCCATGAGTATAGAAGGGCGTTCGGTGCCAGAGCGAAACAAGAAGGCGCAGCAAGAAGCTTTGCTAAACTGGCAGTTCGGGGGGAAATGGGGATGTCGATCGTCGCTGATCTGAAGCAGGCGCTGCAGGATGTTGTCGCGCCCGAGTTGCGCGCCCATTCTGCCAAGCTGGATGCCTTGGCGGGAAGTCATCAGCAGCTACGCGCTGACGTACTCGCCTCAGAATCGCGGCTACAGGCGGGGATGATCGCGCTTGAGGCGCGCCTGATGGCGACCCTGACCGCCATGCGTGCCGATATGCGCAGCGACGTCACCGTAGCCACCCAGCTGGCCATTGCAGAGGCGGAAAACAAGCGCCTTCGCCAAACCGGCAGCGCTCAATAGCTCCCGCCTACGAATCTTTCTCCACCTTAGACAATCCATGAGCTCGCCCGGCTGCTGACTTCAAGCTTGTCAGCGGTGCAAGGCTCCCGTACCCTCGTCCGGTATGCTTCCACTCTCGGCTGCCGATGCAATCGGCCCTGCTTTTACCCATGCACGCGAGGTGCTCGGTGCCGGGCGCTTCCAATTGGCGCGGTTCTACAAGCTGGCGCTGGTTGCCGCTCTCAGCCAGGCTACCTTTCTTTCTGTTGCAGGCGTGTACCCGCTGCAGGGGGTGCAGTTCGCCACTCTTTCGCGCTTGCACCGGGCGGCGCCGCAGCAGTTTGCCGGGGGCGGGGCGGTGGCCGCTGTAGGCATCATCGTGCTGCTGGTGGCGCTGGTCGTCGGGGTCCTTGTCTCGTTAGGGCTGCTTTACGTGTTTTGCCGCATGCGGGCGACGCTTTTTGACCTTGTCGTGGAGCGCGGCGGACGGGTACGTGCTGCGTGGCGCCGCCACCCAAAAGCTGCGCGCCGCTACTTCGGGCTGTACCTGCTGGTCGTGCTCGCCTGGGCTTGTGTGCTTGCCGCCTCACTTGGGCCGTTCTTTGTCGCTTTTCTGAAAGGAAGCTTCGCCGCGGCACGCGCAGGCGGCGAGCCTGGAGCCCTGCCGGCTGCGATGACCAGCCAGATGCTGGTCCTGGCCGGGCTTAGCTGGCTGCTGCTGCCTGTCTGGCTCGCGATCGATGCGCTGCTCCAGGACTTTATCCTCCCCAGCCTCGCACTCGAGCCCGAACTCTCCATGGGCGCAGCCTTTGCCCGGCTCCGCGACCTGGCTCGTCGCTCGCCTGGGCAGCTGGCACTCTTTCTGCTGTTGCGCATGCTTGTCGGCCTGGGCATCGGCCTGGCGCTTATGCTGGTCACCTTGATCGTCGCGGGGCTTCTTGGTCTTGCAGGCTTCGGCATGGGCAAGCTGCTCTACACGAGCCTGTGGACCGGTGGCGTGGCCGCGCGCACCCTCTTCTTCGCCGCCCTGGCCGGCATCGTCCTTGTCATCTACGCGCTGTACTTGTTTGCCGTCATTGCCGTGTACGGCATCACGGGCGTATTTAAAACAAGCTACGCCGCACTCTTTTTCGCCGGCTACTACCCGGCCCTGGCCGCACACCTCTACCCCGCGCCGCCCGAGGCGCCACCCACGTATGCAAGTCCGCTACCGCAGCAGCTCTGGTAAGCGCGAAGCCGGCCGCACAACCCGCGGGCGCTGCCAACTGGGGAGACGGGGGCTTCACGCAGTTACGTTCAGGCGCGGTATGCACGTCATGGGTGTTCGCCAGTGCACTTCCGTTGCCGCGCGGCCGCGCCTGGCATAAGTGCGCAGGGGCCCTCCTCCCTAGAGGAGTGGGCCACAGGGAGACCGACTCGGCTCGCATCAGCCAGGCACGAGAAGTGAAAGCCGCGCTGGCCGCCCAGCCTTTTACTCGTCTTTCTTGCGGGACCGGACCTTGAACCAGATCGGCGAGCCTTCAAAGCCGAAGGCTTCGCGAATCTGGTTGGTGAGGAAGCGCTGGTAGGAGAAATGCAGATCGACGACTCGGTTGGTGAACAGGATAAAGGTAGGCGGCGAGACGGCAGCCTGCGTCATGTAGAAGATACGGAGGCGCTTGTTCATCGGCACGGTCGCGCGCTCGAAGTCCACCCTTTCGAGGAAACGGTTCATCTGGCCTGTGGTGATGCGCTTGCGGCGCTCTGCGGCTACGCGGATGATGGCATCGAGTACCCGGTGTACGCCCTTAGCTTCAGAAGCGGTGATAAAAAGCATGGGAGCGTACTCAAGATACTTGAGCGACTGCCGCGCCTGCTCTTCAAACACGGCGCGATCGGCGTGGGGCTTGCCGTCTGTGCGACCGGTGGTGACGAGATCCCACTTGTTGATGACAATGATCACTGACCGGCCGCTCTCATGCGCGTACCCGCCGATGGTCGCATCCGACCCGGTCACGCCTTCGACCGCGTCGATCATCAGGATGGAAACGTCGGCTGCCTCCAGGTGGCGTCGCGCCATGACGACGGAGAGTTTTTCGGCCATCTCGTGCGTTTTGCCGCGGCGGCGAATGCCTGCCGTGTCGATGATGCGCAGTGTCTTTTCTTCATATTCCAGAACCTCGTCGACAGCATCGCGGGTGGTACCGGCGATGGGCGAGACGATCGACCGCGCGGTTCCGGTCAGGGCGTTGAGCAGAGTGGACTTGCCGACGTTCGGCCGCCCGATGATGGCCACGCGGATTTCGCGCTGCTGGTAGTCGCCATGGGTGCGGTGCGGCGCAGGTGCGTCCGGGTCGTCTTCGCCAGCCTCGTCGGCTGGTTGTGCGTCTTCCTCCTCGTCCGGGAAGGGCTCGTATGCGGGTGCTGCCGGCTCCGTGCTTTCCGGGAAAGGCAACACCGCAAACACCTCGTCCAGCAGGTCACCGACATTATGTCCGTGCTCAGACGAAACAGCCGTCAGGTTTGGAATGCCGAGCCTGCGGAAGTTCTCGGCCTGGGCGTCCAACTCCTGCACGTCGATCTTATTCACCGCAAGAAACAAAGGCTTGTTCAGCCGACGCAGCAGCCTCGCCAGCTCCAAATCCGACGACGCAAGCTCGGTCCGCCCATCCACAACCATCACGATCGCCGCGGCCTCGTCGAAGGCAAAACGCGCCTGCGTAAAGATCTCTGTTGGGATCAACGCTTCATCGTCCGGCACGATGCCGCCCGTGTCGACCACGCGGGCTGTCTTACCGGCCCAGTGAACCTCGCCGTAGATGCGGTCGCGCGTGATGCCGGGCTCGTCGCCGACGATCGACCGCCGTGTACCGGTGACGCGGTTGAACAGCGTCGACTTGCCGACGTTGGGGCGGCCGCAGATCGCGCTCAGCGGCATGCCGACAGCGTCGGCAGTGTGAGGCAGGGGATTGGGGCGGCGGATGGCTTTCTTCGGCATGGACGATCACTCCTGACTTGATACAGGATGGCAAGGCAAGCCCGGCACTCTGTCTATTATAAGAAGTGATTTCGCCATCGCGGCCTCGGCTGCTCGTTCGAGTTTCTGATAGCGAAAGATTGAACAGGTCGCAGGAGCCCGAAAGCACGATTGATCCAGCAAAGTGTATGACCAAAGGTGGACTAATGGATGCGGTACAAACGATCATTTCGGTTGTCAGTGGCAGTCTGGCTGGAGCATGCGCGAGCGCACTTTACAGCCGCATCTTTCACTGGCGCAATCTCCGAACGCAGTTTCATCCCAAGCTCAACAACATCGCCGGCGCTTATACAATTAGGTTTGATGATGATGAAACTGGCCGTTATTTGACCAGCTTCGTCGGCCAAGTCCCCACTCAAACGGATAAAGCGTTTGTCAATAGTCGAGCAGATTTCATTCAGGAGCTTGCGCAATACAATGAGCTACGCGAGGCCCGAAAACTGCGACGCGTCCTGCTCGCAAACACCAATCCAAGCCACATCCCGACCGGGCGGCCCCTAACTAGAGACCTAAAGCCTGAGTATGATGCCATCATGAAGTGCCTTGGCTCCGTCCAAGATAAGCTAAGGCTTTGAATTGTGCCGGGAAGTCCAACACGATCTCATGCTGCGCGGCGAGCCGCATCGACGTACCATGGCGAAGAAATCGAGCGCAGGTTACCTCGCGTTTAATGCGGCGAATCAGGCTTACTCGCCGATTCATCTATGTCGTTCGATTGTGATAAGCGGTTGGACCATAAATCACGTACAGCGATGTACGGTCAAGTGACTGAAGGAGATAGCTGAAGCCTAAATGCAGAGCAATAGCGAACCCGGCGCTCAGCTTCGTGCAAAGCAGTTATCCATGCGGCCGCGATTTCCGCGTCGGTTCTGCCGGTGCCCTCAGCCACGTTCCCATTTGGCATTACTACCCCTTTGTGATGGTCGCATTTGCGGCCATGGTCTCGCCGGGTGGTGCTTCTAACCAGTCGTTAGGCTCATTCGCGTGCTTGTCACCGAGATTATCTCGGCTAGGCGCAGGAACGAGTCTGACGAAATCTCCTACAGTACTTCGAGCCCAGTACCCGACCGCGGGCATCGATGAGAGCTGATGTCCAAAGAAGGTAGGCGCAATCAACCAGCTACAGGCTAGCGTGCATAGAAGCGCGACGAAGAAAGCGACTTGAGCAGCCGATGCTACCAATACCTTTCGAGTCCAAGATGCTCGAAATAAACGTCGTCACGGGAAAACGTAAGAGGTAATCTTCACTTATGCCTGCCTCCGAGAAATAGCACCAATGCGTCATTGTCAATCGCACTAACAAGAAACGTAAGCTTACGAAAGGCTTTTGGCTTCGGTCCCCTTTTCTGAGCTGGCATTACAACAGAATGACACTTAGTTAAACACAATAGTAGGCTTACGTTGAAACCCGGCTTCTTGGTAGCTAGCTTCTCTGCGGTCTAACGCGATCAGTTGAAGCGATGCCGGGATCACTCACATAGGCGATACTAACAGTGTGCCCCGCACCCCGCCATCCGAACCGGACCAGCCTGCCGGCGTGCCCGCGCCCAAGCTGCCTACCCTCCGCGAGTTCTTCGCGCCCGGCGGCATTCTTTCCCGTTCGCCGCTCCCCTATGAGTTCCGTCGCGGCCAGTTGGAGATGGCCCAGGCCGTCGAGCGGGCGCTCACCGAAAAGCGCCACCTGATCACCGAGGCCGGTACCGGCACCGGCAAAACGCTTGCCTACCTGCTGCCCGCCCTCCGCACCGGGCGCCGGGTCATCATCTCGACCGGGACCAAAAACCTCCAGGAGCAGCTTTACTTCAAGGACATCCCTTTTCTCGAGTCGCTGCTCGGGCCGCTGCGCGTCTGCTATATGAAGGGTCGCGCGAACTACCTGTGCCGGCACAAGCTTTACGCGCTCGGCGCTGAGCCGATCCTCACCGGCCTTGAAGAGATCGAGCAGTACCAGGCCATTGCGCAGTGGGAAAAGACCACCGAAACCGGCGATCGCGTGGAGATCGACCGGTTGCCTGAGCAGAGCCCCCTGTGGGTCAAGCTCGATGCGCGCTCAGAAACCTGCCTCGGCCAGACCTGCCCTGACTATGAGCGCTGCTTTATCACCGGGATGCGGCGCAAGGCCGCCGAGTCCGACGTGATCATCGTCAATCACCACCTTTTCTTCGCCGACCTTGCGATCAAGCAGCAGGCTGCCAACGCGCCCGACGCCGGCATCCTGCCCGAGGTGGATGCCGTCATCTTCGACGAAGCGCATGAGCTCGAGGATGTCGCGTCTTCCTACTTCGGCATGCAGCTCTCGAACGTGCGTTTTGAAGAGCTCGCGCGCGACCTGGAGACCATGTTGCGCGCCAAGCACGCCTATTCGTCCTCGCTTAAGGCCACAGGCGAGCTCCTGCGCGAGCGCGCCCGGATGTTCTTTGGGGCGCTGCCGCTCACGGGCGAGTCGCGCGCCCAGTTTACCGACCGCGAAGACTTCCTCGAAGAGCAGGGCGAGCTCTACCTGGGCCTTTTGAATGCGCTGCACCGGCTGGAGGGCGAGCTTGAACGCGTGCGCAACGTGGAAGAAGCGCCCGGACTCAAGCGCCGCGCGAACGACCTGCATGAGCGGCTCAAATTCCTCCTGGAAGCGGACGACCGCAACACAGTCTTCTGGATGGAGCGGCGCGGCGGCACGCGCGGGCGCGAGGCGCACTACAACACCTACCTCCAGGCGACGCCGATTGACGTCTCCGGCCTGCTTGGCGAGGTACTGTTCGACGCCTTTCCTTCGGTCATCCTTACCTCGGCCACGCTCACCGTTGAGGGCGGGTTTGCGCATATCCGCAAGCGGCTCGGCATGGACGAGTCGCCGGAAGGCTCGCATCTGGCCGCGCGCGAGCTGGTCGTGCCCTCACACTTTCGCTACGGGGAGCAGGCGCTGCTGTACCTGCCGCCGCAGATGCCCGATCCGCGCGAACCCGGCTTTCAGGATGCAGCCGTCAAGACGATCCGGCGCGTGCTCGACATTACCCGTGGACGCGCGTTCTGCCTGTTTACCAGCTACGCGCAGATGCGCGAGGTCTACGAGCGACTGCTGTGCGAGGTAGGCTGGCCCCTGCTGCTGCAAGGTACCGCGCCCCGCAAGGCCCTGCTGGAGGAGTTTCGCATCACCCCCAACGCGGTGCTCTTTGGTACCTCGAGCTTTTGGCAGGGGATCGACGTTCAGGGTGAGGCGTTGAGCTGCGTGATCATCGATCGGCTGCCCTTTGCGGTGCCGACTGACCCGGTGGTAAAGGCACGCATGCGCGCGATCGACGAGCTGGGCGGCAAGCCTTTCTTCGAGTACCAGGTGCCTTCCGCGGTAATCACGCTCAAGCAGGGATTTGGCCGGCTGATCCGCTCACTCGAGGACCGCGGCCTGCTGGTGATGCTGGACCCGCGCCTGGACCGGCAGCGCTATGGCAAGATCTTCCTCGCCAGCCTGCCGCCTTATCGCATCACGCGCGATATCGCGGAGGTGGACAGCTTTTTCAGCCCGGCTGCAAACGCGGTTGCAGCGAAAGCACCCGTCCGAGCGCCGGGCCGAGCCGGGCGTTAAGCTAAGGGCAGGCATGGCACGCAATCTGTACATCCTGGGCGGCACGCTGCTGCTGTTCTCGCTCGTCTGCTGCGGCATGGCGATGGGCACCCCGCATGCCGGGCTGCCCAGTGAGGCGCCTACGTGGAAGACGATTGGACTCTTTCTGCTTCTGGCTTCGCTGGGCATTGCACTGCTGGCGACGCTGACGGCGCTGTTTGAGCAGGTAGAGCGGCGCGCGCAGCTGGAGAAAGAACGCCGGCGCGGACGCCGCAGCCGTGGCTAGCCTCGGCATTGCTCTACAATACGGAAAGCAAACTTATCTCGTGAAAGCACATACTTTTTATGTTTGAAGTGACCGTAGACGCGGGTTTTTCTTCAGGCCACTACCTGCGCAACTATCGCGGCAAGTGCGAGAACCCGCATGGGCACAACTATAAAGTCAAGGTCACCCTGCGAGGCGAGTCGCTCGATGGCGCCGGCCTGCTGCTTGACTTCAAGGAATTGAAGCAGATTCTGCGGCCGGTCGTTGAGTATCTCGATCACCAGATGATCAACGATCTGGAGCCCTTTACGACGGTAAACCCTTCGGCTGAAAACCTGGCCAAGTATTTCTTTGATGAAACCAGCAAGCACGTCTCCGTGCTGACGGGCGGCCGCGTCAGCGTCAAGGACTGTACGCTCTATGAGACCGACACCTCCGCTGCAACCTACTACGAGTAGCCTGCCTTGTATCTGATTGAGATCTATAAATCCGTTCAGGGCGAGTCGAGCTTTACCGGCCGCCCGTGCATCTTTGTGCGCCTCGCCGGCTGCAACCTTCGCTGCTCCTGGTGCGACTCCGAGTACACCTTTACCGGCGGCTACCAGGCGTCGGACGACGAAATCATCGCGGAGATAGAAAGACTTGCTCCCGTGCGCCTGGTTGAGTTTACCGGCGGCGAGCCGCTGCTGCAGGCGCGCGCGCTCATCCCCTTGATGCAGCGGCTCCTCGCGCAAGGCTACGAGTTGATGATAGAAACCAGCGGGGAGCGCCCGCTCGATGACGTGCCACGCGAGGTTCACAAGATAGTCGACGTAAAGTGCCCCGGCTCAGGCGAGGCCGGCCGCTTCCGCATGGCCAACCTTGACCATCTCACCGAGCACGATGAGGTCAAGTTCGTGATCAGTCACCGTGTCGATTACGAATATGCCCGCGACTTTCTTCGCGAGCACCGGCTTGAGCGCAGGTGTGGACACATCCTTTTCTCGCCCGCGTTTTCCAAGACGCCCACGCCCGACCGCTCCACTGCGAATGCCGTGCAGGATCCTCGCGAGCTGGTTGACTGGATGCTTGCCGACGGCCTGCCAGCGCGCCTCAGCTTGCAGATCCATAAGTACGTCTGGGAGCCGATGAAGAAGGGCGTGTAAGCCTTGCTTGAAAACACCGGCGTCCCTAGCGCACGAAAGGGCCTGCGGGGCTTGGCTGCTTACTTGCCCGCACCAAGATACTTGTCGAGCGGTATTTCAAAGTAAAACAACTCTTTTCCATTCGCATCGGCCACACGCCGCACCAGCAGCTTGGCGCCCTTGAGCGGGTCCTTGCCCAGGCCTTCCACGTCGTAGAAGAGGAAGCCTGCGCGGGTCGTATGCGGCTCGACTGCCAGGGCGGAATACTCATGTTCGCTGAAGTCCTGCTCCACCTTGGCATCGCTCGCGCTGCCGCCGCGATGCCAGCGGATGGGTCCGATCGGAATCGTCGTCCCTACACGATCGCGCGTGGAAACGCGCCGCTCCACGTCTTCCGGCTCGGCGGCTGAGATGCGGCTTCCATCCGCGGGCACCAGGTGGATGCGAACCTGGTCGAGCGAGATCGGCTTGTCTCCGGCATTGGTTACGATAACGCGCACAGGCAGGATGCCGTACTTGAGGTAGTCGACGCGAAAGACCGCGATCTTGGGCGAGGTGTCGTAGGGGTCGGCAGCGATGGTGACATGGTCGGAGGTATGCGCGTCGAAGGCCGGGTAGGCACCCGCGTCTTGAGCTGCGGGCACGGTGTGGTCGGCCGGAAAGCCGGCCGCTGGGACGGTAAGCGCCAGAATAAGCGCCCCTGCGCGCAGGAGCCGGGCCGAAGCGCCTATGCCGGACAAGGAACGGTGGAGGCCAGTAGGTCGTATCATCGCCGCGTTGAGCCCATTATCATCTGAGACAGCATCCAGGTGGAAACCGTAAGCCGTGAGCCGAAACCCTGAACCGCGAATGGAGCTGAGCCGCTCGCTGCTGGCCGCGTACAGCCTGATGCTGGGCCTGGTGGCTGTTGCCGCGGCGCCATGGTGGCTCTGGCAGATGGCCCGTACGGGCAAGTATCGCGAAGGGCTGGCCGAGCGACTGGGGCGCATCCCGGCCCGACTTGCGCCGCCGCCGTCGACTTCGGTTTGGATCCACGCCGTATCCGTCGGCGAGGTTCTGGCCGCGTCCCGGCTCATCGCCGAGCTGGACCAGGCCTTGCCTGAGGCTGCGATGTACCTTTCAACTACCACCCGGACCGGGCAGGCCCTGGCGCGGGAGCGCTTCGGCGCAGAGCGAGTGTTCTACTTCCCGCTCGACTTCGCCTTTGCGATGCGCGCCTGGCTGCGCCTGCTGCGGCCATCCCTGGTCATCCTGGTGGAGAGTGAGCTCTGGCCGCGCATGCTTTTTGAGTGTGGGCGTGCCGGCATCCCCGTCGCGGTGGTCAACGCGCGCGTGTCGGATCGCTCCTGGCCAAGGTACCGCCGCCTGCGCCGACTCTGGGCCCCCCTGCTGGCGACGCTTGCGCTGGTGCTTGCGCAGAGCGGGCGCGATGCCGACCGGCTGCGTTCCCTGGGCGCTCGGCGCACGCTGGTCGGCGGCAACCTCAAGTACGATCTCCGCCGGGGCACGGAAGCGCCCCTCACAGCTTCGCTTCGGCGCGCCCTGCCGGGCGGAGCCAGGGTAGTGGTTTGCGGCTCAACCCTTCCGGGTGAAGAGGCTCTTCTGCTCGCATCGTTGCCGCTGGCGGAGATCGTCACCATCCTGGCGCCTCGCCACCCGGAGCGGTTTGACGAGGTGGCAGAGTGTATTTTGGCCAGTGGTGCACGCCTGGTGCGCCGCTCCAGATGGACAGCCGGCGAGGTGCCGCACCTGGCCGCAGGCGACGTCGTGCTGCTCGACTCCATCGGCGAGCTCACATCGGTCTATGCCCTCGCCACGATCGCCGTTGTAGGCGGCGGCTTTCTGCATGGAGGTGGGCACAACCCGCTCGAGCCTGCGTTGTGCGGCGTCCCGGTGGTAATTGGCCCGGGGTACGCGAACTTTCGCGAGATTGTGCAGGCGCTGCTGGCTCAGAATGCGGTGGTCACGGCGGACAAGGCAAGGCTGCCTGCAGCGCTGGGCGCGATGCTTGCCGATGAAGCCGGCAGCAGGGAACTGGGCGCCCGCGGGCAAGCCGTGGTAGCAAAGCATGCCGGGGCGACGGCTCGCGCGCTGTCGCACCTGCTCGCACTGCTCCACGATGGGCGCCCTGCGGACGATTCTGTCGCGCTGCAGCCTGAGGTGGAGCGAAGCCCGTCTGAGCGCGAGATGGCCGCGCCGCTCGGTTCGCAGGGTGGCGCCGGTTGAGTAGGCGGCGCCTTTTGAGTGAGTTGCGCCGGTTGAACCGGTCGAGTAGCTCGCGCCGTTCGAGTGTGTCGAGTCGGTCGAGTGTGTCGAGTGGGTCGAGTCGGTTGAACTGGTCGAGTTGGTCGCGCCGAGGAGCCTTGTGAGCCAGTCACGGCGTTCGAGCCGGAAGGACCGCGCGAGCGCGGCCTCGGGACTCCGGCACACGCGTTTGCTGTGGCCCCTGGTCCCGGCCTATGCCATGGTGCTGGCGGCAAAGCAGCTCGCCTTGCAGCAAGGCTGGCTGCGGACGCTTGCGCTTCGGTCGCCGGTAATCAGCATCGGCAACCTGAGCGTGGGGGGCTCAGGCAAGACCCCGCTTGTTTTGCGCCTGGCGCACCTGCTTGCCGAGCGCGGCTATGCAGTCGATGTACTTTCGCGCGGTTACGGGCGAAGCGGTGCTGGCGTTGAACAGGTGCTCCCGCAGGCCGCCCTTGCAGCCGCCCGCTTTGGCGATGAGCCTGTTCTGATCGCGCGGTCTGCGCCAGCCGTGCCCGTCTTTGTCGGTAGAGACCGCCATGCTGCCGGGCTGCTGGCGGAAGCGCAGCTTGCCGCCCCCCGGCTTCATCTGCTCGATGACGGCTTCCAGCATCGTCGGCTGCGGCGTGCTGTGGATATCGTGGTGCTGCACCCCGGCGATCTGCGAGAATCCCTGCTGCCGGCCGGCCGTCTGCGCGAGCCGCCCAGCGCGCTGCGACGCGCCTCCTTTGCGGTCGTGCGAGAAGACGATGATGCGGGCGAGGAGGCTGTACACCGCCATGCACCGGGTCTGCCCGTGTGGCGGATGCGGCGCAACACCGTCGTGCCGACGGCGGCGTTTGGCGGACCGGCCGTGGCTTTCTGCGGAATCGCGCATCCTGAGGCTTTTTTCAACTCGCTCCGAGAGCAGGGGGTTGCGCTGGCCGCCTGCCGTGCCTTTGCCGACCACCATCGGTGGACCGAGCAGGAGATGCGGCGCCTGGCCGCGCTCGCTCGCGCGCACGATGCTTGCACCCTGCTGACGACGGAAAAGGATCTGGTTCGCCTTTCCGACGATCAGCGCCAGGTGCTTAAGCAGGCGTGCCCGTTGCACGCAGTGCCGTTGGAGACCACGCTGCTCGATGAAGAAGCCTGCATGGAACAACTGCTGGCGCTGCTGCCGGAGAGGGCCCGCGAACGTGCAGTGTAAGTAAGGCCGCGTGACTTCGCGGCCCAACGCACCGGCGTGACTCCTCGGCGTGACTCGTCGGCCCAACTCAGTGGCCAAACTGAACCGCCTGACTCGTCGGCCCAACTCAGTGGCCAAACTGAATGGCCTGCCTTAGCGGCGCAACCCACCGGCCAAGTCACCGACGTTGCGCAGACACCCGCGCCGTCGCTGCCGGTCGCCCGGGGGCGGGGGGCTCGCGGAGCTTACGCTATGAGAAAATGGATGTTTGCCGGACCCACACACAACGCTGCGCGTCTTGATCGTCCGCCTGGGAGCCATGGGCGACATCCTGCATGCGCTCCCCGCGGTGACCGCGCTGCGGGCTGCACATCCAGAGTGGGTGCTGGGCTGGGCGGTTGAGCCGCAGTGGCGCGCGCTCCTCGCGGCCGATACCGTAGCCGGCAGCGAGCTTACCGGACCGGGGCGCGAAGTGGCAGCCGGCTCCGCGCGTAGCCAGGCTATGCCGCTGGTGGACCGCATCCACCTGATCCCTGCAAAGCAGTGGGGTCGGGCGCCGCTGGCTCCGCAGACGGTGAAGCAGGTCCTCAGCGCTCGGCGCCAGCTCCGCGCCGCCGGGTACGATGTCGCTCTCGACCTGCAGGGAGCGGTGCGGTCGGCGATGGTGGCACGGTGGTCGCGTGCCACTCGCATCCTCGGTGAGGCAGCTCCGCGCGAGCCATTGGCGCGTCGATTGTTTACCGAGCTCGTGCCCACCCGTGGTGTGCACGTGATTGAGCAAGCCGGGGAAGTAGCAGGTGTGCTTGTGCAATCGTCCTTGCCGCTCGACCTTCCCCTGCTGCCCCGCGACGAGAGGGCGGAAGCGTGGGCCAGGGCTCACGTGCCCCCACAGGATTTTGTGCTGCTGAGCCCAGGCGCGGGCTGGGGAGCCAAGCGCTGGCCGCTCGAACGGTACGCCGCGGTGGCTCGCGGACTCGCTGCGCGGGGGATGGGTGTCGTCGTCAATGCAAGCCCCTCTGAGCGCGCCCTGGGCGAGGCCTTGGCGCAGCAAAGCGGCGCGATGGTGCTCGAACCCGCTCTCGGCCAGCTCCTTGCCGTGTTGCGCCGCGCCTCGCTCGCCGTGGCAGGCGACACCGGGCCCTTGCACCTTGCTGCCGCCCTGGGCGTGCCGACGGTGGGGATCTTTGGGCCTACAGATCCGCTTCGCAACGGACCCTTTCACGGAGACTTCCTGGTTCTGCGTCACCCGGATAGCCGCCGGGACCATACGCGGCGGCAGGAGCCGGAGGCCGGCCTGCTCACCATCACCGCAGACGAGGTGCTGGCGGCGGCTGAAAGGCTGCTGGCGCGCAGGGCCGCCGCCGTGCACGCTGGGCCCGTGCACCCTGTTTCTGCCGGAGGCGCGTTCTAGTGCGCTGGAGCTGGCAGCCGATCGCCCGGCGTATCCGCGTACCGGCGGGCTTTGTTTTTGCCGGAGCCTTTCTTTGGCTGGCGCGGCCTACCTGGGGCTCGCTCGCAGGCAGCCTTGTGCTGGTCGCCCCGGGGCTGGCCTTGCGGGCCTATGCCGCAGGCTATGTCAAGAAAAACGCGGAGCTGACCACCACCGGACCTTACGCGTATACGCGCAACCCGCTCTATCTCGGCTCGATGCTGATGGCGTTCGGCTTTGCCGGCGCATCGCTGCGCATCGGGATCGTCGTTGCGCTCGCTGCGCTTTTCGGCCTCATCTACGTGCCGACCATCCGCTCGGAGGAGCGATATCTTGAGGCGCACTTTGCAGGCTTTGCCGCGTACGCGCGACGCGTGCCGCGCCTTGTGCCGCGGCCCTGGCGATGGGCATCGCAGCCGGCCGGTGCGCGGGCTGCAGGGCGTTTTGCTCCTGCACTCTACCGCAAGCACCGCGAGTACAATGCCCTCATAGGGACCCTCTGTCTTTACCTCGCCCTGATCCTGCTTCGGCTCTACCTGCACCGCTGAATCCGTCTAAACCTTGTTTCCGCCACCGGGATGAAAACCATTGAGTGAGCCGATCGATTGAGTTGTTTTGGACCTGCCATACGGCGTCGTTGCCTCCTTCGGGATAGCCTGCTTGTCGCGACCCTTGCCGGCTGCTGCTCGCTCGCGCCCTGGGCTTCGCTAGCCCTGTCCGGAGCGGGTGCGCAGGCGAGTACTGCCGCTCAGCATCCGGGAGCGCAGTCGACTTCCTCGCCCCTTCCTCCGCCGCGCCCGGGCTGGTCGTTTCCCCAGCGGGAAACGCTGACCTATGCGGTTGATTGGCGCGTCTTTCCCGCGGGCACCGCGGTGATCCACCTGGAGCAGGAAGGCGACGCGGAGCACATCGCGGTAACTGGGGACTCGAGCGGCGCAATCAACCTGATCTTTCGTGTGAGCGATCGCTTCCAGTCCTCGTTCAGCCGCTCCACCGGCTGCTCGGCGGGCTTTTCCAAGCAGCTCATTGAAGGGCATCGCCAGGTCAACTCAGATCAGCGGTTCGTTTATGGACAGCGCCGCTCTACCTATGACGAAAAAAACCTCATCTCGCATATCCATCGCAATGAGGTTTCCTCGATCCCGCCTTGTGTCACGGACCTGCTTTCCGCCATGTTTTATATCGCTTCGCAGCCGCTGCAGGTGGGCCAGCAGTTTCGCGTTCCGGTAGCAGACGCGGGGCGCGTCACCGAGGCTACCCTGCACGTCGAAGGGCGCGAAGCGGTTCGCACCCCCACCACCACCTACCAGACGCTTCGCGTCCAGCCTACCGCCGACGCAGGCGTGGTCAAGAACCGGGGCAACATCTGGATCTGGTACACCGACGACGAACGGCACATCCCGGTGCAGATGCGCGCGCGACTTTTCTGGGGAACCATCACCTTTCAGCTTACCGGGATGGAGCAGAAGTAAGGGATGCCCTCGGGCCGGTTGTTCCTTCACCTTTGCCCAGAGGCTCCATTCTCCGCGCCGTTTCTCCTACCCCCTTGAGCGTCAAAGGCCCCGGGGTGCGGCTTACTGGATGCTTACTGGATCCTGTAGCGCTCCCGCATCAGCCTTTGCAGGCGCGGCCGGTAGATCATATCGAAGGCTCCTTCTTTATCCGGAAACATGGCCAGAGCCGCGGTCTTGGTGTCGGCGACCAGTTGCGCCGCCTCGTCGATGGTTAGGGTTCGATCCTGCTCGAGTACCGACATGGCGATGTGCATCATGAGCTGTAATCTTCGAAGCTTTCGAGTCTCCTCCGCCACTTCTTCAGGGGTTTGCGGCTCGGGTGAGTTCTGCGGTACCGGCTCGGCTCGTTCTTGCTCCATGCGCGTCTCTGCCTTTCCTGCCGGCCTTATGCGGTCGGCATTTCGGTGATGCTATACCCGCACCGACAAGCGCTGCAAAGCTGTTTGCAACCCGCGGCGCATGCGCCTCAACCGTGGCGGCTACTGCACGGAGTCGCCGTTTTGGACGGTTGCTGCCCAGGGCTCGGCCGTGACATGCCGGCCATCCAGGTAGAAGGTGGTCGCCCCGAGCATATCTGTTCTGTAGGTGCGCACATGGGCGCTTTCCAGTTCATCCAGAGTCTCGTGGCGAGGGTGCCCGTAGAAGTTATGTTGCCCGACCGAGATGACTGCAAACCCGGGGGAAACAGCCGCGAGAAACGGTGCGGTCGTAGACGAACGACTGCCGTGGTGGCCGACCTTGAGCAGATCCGCGTGCCTCAGCCCGGCTTCGAGCATGGCTGCCTCCGCCGGCTTTTCCGCATCGCCTTCGAGCATGGCAGAGGTGCGGCCCCAGTCCAGACGCAGAACCAGCGAGTCGTTGTTGCTCGGCTCCGCGCGGGGCGTGTAGACCGCTGAGGGGCACAAGGCTTCTACCTGCGCGGCGCCGAGGTTCCCGCGATCGCCCGCACTATGGCGGCGC
>CAXTPL010000029.1:22788-24777 GCA_964246065.1 uncultured Acidobacteriaceae bacterium | reverse complement strand
GTCCCGACTTACTCACAGACTCACCTTTGCAGGCACACTTTGGTGCCTTGCCCTGTTGCCGGGCTGCCGCCACGCAGCCGAGCCCGACCAGGCCGTGGGTGCGGCCGCCGGCAGCAAAACCTACCCTATCCATGGGCGGGTGGTCGGCGTCAATACGGCAGCCGGCGAAGTGGAGCTTGACGCTGCCGCGATCCCCGGCTACATGGACGCGATGGCCATGCCTTACAAAGTGCAGGACCCGGCAGTGCTCGGCGAACTGCATGCAGGCGACACCATGCGTGCGCGGTTGGTCGTGACCGGGGGCGGAGAGCTGTTGGACCAAGTCGTGATCACGGGGGAAAGCACGCCGGTGGCACGCCCGACGACGGACCTTCGACCGCTGGTGCCTGGCGAGGCGGTGCCGAACTTCGCCTTGCGAAACCAGGACGGAGACTTGGTGCACCTGGCCGACTATCGTGGACGCCTGCTGCTGCTTACCTTTGTCTACACGCGCTGCCCCCTGGCTGACTATTGCCCGCGCATGAGCCGCAACTTCGCGGCGGTCGATCACGCGCTGGCTGCCGATCCGGAGTTATACAGGCGCACCCACTTACTCAGCGTCAGCTTCGATCCTAAGTACGACACGCCTGCGGTGCTGAAGAGCTATGGCGGGGCATACACGGGCAATTACACCCATGAAACTTTCAAGCACTGGGAGTTTGTTGCGCCGAGCCAAGGTGACTTAGGCAAGGTGTTGCAGTTTTTCGATGTTGCGGCTACGCCAGAAAAGGATCGGACTGTGACGCACTCGCTTTCAACGGTAGCCATTGGACCGGATGGCAAGGTGTTGAAGTGGTACCCGACCAATGACTGGACTCCGGCTCAAATGGTTGCCGATGTGAAGCAGGAGTTACAAGCGACCAGGGCGGCCGGGGCATGATCGTCGTGGTGATGGGCGTGACGGGCACAGGAAAGAGTACGGTTGCCACGGCGCTGGCCAAGCAGGCGGGATGGCAGTTTGCCGAGGGCGACGGCTACCATAGCGCGGCCAACGTAGAGAAGATGAAGGCGGGCGTACCCCTGACCGATACAGATCGCGCGCCGTGGATCGAGGCTTTGCACGGCGTGCTGCTGGACTGGCAGACGCGCGGGCTGAGCGGAGTAATGACCTGCTCCGCGCTCAAGGAGGCCTACCGCGCCGTACTCTCAGCGGGCATGGCTGAGGGCCAGTTCCACTTCGTGTTGCTGGAGGTGCCGAAAGATGTTCTGGTGGAGCGACTCGCGCATCGGCCGGGGCACTTCATGAATCCGGCGCTGCTTGATTCGCAGCTTGCCACCCTTGAGGTGCCGGCGAAGGCCATCAAGGTCAACGCAGACCGGGCGGCGGCTGCTGTGGTGCTCGACATTTTGACGCAGCTCGGCATAGGCGCCGCCGAGCCAACCGGTACGACGGAACGGAAGGAATAACGAAGCATATGGCACGACTTACGATCTTGTTTGGAGTTGTTCTGATTCTTCTTGGTGTGTTGACCTTTATGGGCACCGGCAGCCAGTATCCGACTTCGCTGATTCCGGCGATCTTTGGGGTGTTTCTGGCGATTTTTGGGGTCATAGCTCGCACGACAGATATGAAGAAGCGAGCCCTCTATATGCACATGGCGGTCACCCTTGGGCTGCTCGGTTTTCTGGGTACGGCCAAGAGCATTGTCGACTATGTGCGGATGAAGCAGGGCGTGCAGTTCAAGCTGCCGCTGGCAGTGGACGAAAAGGCGGCCATGGCGGTGCTGCTGCTGGTCTTTGTGCTGCTGTGCGTAAAGTCGTTTCTTGACGCTCGACGGGCGCGGGTTTAGGCGTGCGGCCGGGCTCGCTGGGCATGAACGCCGAGCATGAAGACTACGCCACACTCTGCATGGTGCCCAGGCGGGCACGCGGCGAGGACGTTCCTTCTGCCAAACCCATTCTACAGGATCCCATGATGGACTACCGCCGCACGGCCGTGCCAACCGCGCT
>CAXTPL010000029.1:13545-22778 GCA_964246065.1 uncultured Acidobacteriaceae bacterium | reverse complement strand
TGGGCATGAACGCCGAGCGCGGCAGCCGCTCGGGCAAGGTACGCGGCAGTGCCGAAGGCGGCAAGCCCAAGCGCAAGGTAGAGTTGCGCAAAGTGTTGCCGGAGGTGTGGCGGCTGGTCCGTCCGCGGCGCTGGCTGCTGCTCTTCGGGTTAGTATTGGTGGCGGTAAATAAAAGCTCCAGCCTGGTACTGCCGCTTTCAACCAAGTTTCTTATCGACAAGGTGATCGGCGGGCACCGCGGCGACCTGCTGCTGCCGCTGGCCGGGGTTGTGTTTCTCGCGACGACCCTTGGTGCCATCACCTCCTTTGCGACCACGCAGTTATTGTCAAAGGCCGCGCAGCGCATGATTACGCAGCTGCGGCAGGAGGTGCAGCAGCATATCGGGCGACTTTCTGTCGCGTACTACGATGAAAACCGAACAGGCGTGCTGGTTTCCCGCATCATGACCGATGTGGAAGGTGTGCGTAACCTGATCGGCACAGGATTAGTGGAGTTTGTCGGCGGTATCTTTGCCGCCGTACTGGTTTTCGCATTTCTTTTGCACAGCAATACGCCCATGACGCTGGTAGTTGCTTCGGTGCTGCTGGTGTTTGTCTTTGTACTGCAGCGCGCCTTCAAGATTATTCGCCCTATCTTTCGGGAGCGAAGCAAGATCAACGCGGAGGTGACGGGACGGCTGACCGAGTCGCTGGGCGGCGTGCGGGTGATCAAGGGCTACCATGGCGAAGATCGCGAAGCTGGAGTATTTACTGCCGGGGTGCAGCGGCTGCTTGCCAACGTAATGCGCTCGCTTACGGCGACCAGCCTGCTCTCGCTGGCAGCAACCGCTGTGCTCGGCATCGTGGGCGGCCTGGTAATGCTGCTGGGCGGACGGGCCGTGTTGTCGCACCAGATGACTACCGGCGCCTACATTCAATTTACCGCCCTTCTGGCGTTCATGGTGGCTCCGGTCTTCCAGGTGGTCAACGTCGGCACGCAGTTGACCGAGGCGCTTGCCGGCCTCGACCGGACGATGGAAGTGCTTTCCGAGCGGGATGAGTTTTCCGACCCCGGACGCACGGAACGCCTGGGGCCGATCCGCGGGCAGGTGCAGTTTGACGATGTTTGCTTTGCCTACGAGCAAGACAAGCCGGTGCTCCATGGAATCAGCTTCGATGCCGAGCCGGGCAGCGTTACGGCGCTTGTAGGCTCGTCCGGCTCGGGTAAGTCGACGATCATCTCCTTGATCTGCGCTTTTCATGCGCCGACGTCCGGGCAGATCCTGGTCGACGGTATGGACCTGGCAAAGGTGGCGCTTGAGAGTTATCGTGGGCAACTGGGTGTTGTGCTGCAGGAGTCCTTCCTTTTCGACGGATCGATTCGCGACAATATCCTGTTTTCGCAGCCGCATGCGAGCGAAGCGCAGTTTCTTGAAGCATGCAGGATCGCGCGTGTGGATGAGTTTGCGGAGCGGTTCGAAGAGCAGTACGAGACGATCGTGGGCGAGCGGGGAGTCAAGTTATCGGGCGGTCAGCGGCAGCGGTTGTCGATAGCCCGCGCGATCCTGGCCGATCCGCGCTTGCTGATCCTGGACGAAGCTACCTCGTCGCTTGACTCTGAGTCCGAGGCGATGATTCAGCAGGGGCTGAGTTTCCTGATGGAAGGGCGAACCACCTTTGTGATCGCGCACCGGCTCTCGACGATCCGCAAGGCAGATCAGATCCTGGTGGTTGAAGGCGGGCTGATTGTTGAGCGCGGCACCCACGGCAGCCTGTATGCGCTGGGCGGTCGCTACTGGGAGCTGTACACGCGTCAGCACGGCATCGAGGCAAACCTTTTCCTCGCGCCGGGTGAGGGCGATGTGGTGCCTGCCTCCGCTGGCTAAAGCCGGCCTAAGCCTCGACACAGGTCCCGGGCGAGGAGAGCGCCGCTTTGGCCCCCCCCAATTGCTGCTGCGGCGCCCAACCACTTATTTCGCTGCGGCGTTCATTGTGGCGGAGGCTCGTCCGAGCGCCGCGGCGACGACGGCGAGCTGCGCCTGTGCGCGGGCGGCGTCCTTGGCGTCGAGAGCCTCGTTGACGCCGGGGATCACGACCGCCGCGTAGCCGGTGTATTCGCCTGGCGCGTAGATGGTGTGCTTGTACCAGGGCCGATGCGGCAGCCCTTCTGCGGAGAGTAAGTCGCTTTCCACTTGGCGCAGCTGCTTGTTCAAGGCCGGCAGGTCGCCGGTAGCCTCACTTTGTCTTTGATGAACAGCGGCAGCAGCCTTGGTAAAGCTCTCGGCGGCGGCCAGTGCGGCGGCAACATCGAGCGTGAGCCCGCCTTCTTCGGCTTTCTTTTTGGCCGCCTGGATGTAGTCGCCGATCTCCTTGCCATAGGTACCGTAGTCATAGGGCAGCACGTCGGCATCGGCCATGTGGAGTATCTCGAGGCCATACACCCGCGCCTGCTGCTGCTCATACACAAAGGTTGGGTCGGCATTGAGCACAAACCACTGGTAGTTATCAAAGACCGAGTGGTAGACGCCGTAAGGGCCGTCAGAACCTATGTCGGTCGAAGGTACTCCCAGGTGCTGGATAAATGCGGAGTAGTCGGAGCCAGAGCCTAAGTCGCCGATGGTGGCCTGGGACTGCGCGGCACTTTGCGAGTTCGGCGGGCGATGCTCGTTGAAGCCGTTATTCGCGCGGCGATCGTTGCCGGAGGCCTGCGCCTTGACCCATTGGTCGTAGACCGTGCCCCCCTTCGGGCTTGGGACCTCGCGGGTGACGGAACGGACAAACTCCTTGAGGGAAGGCACAGCGGCTGCGTCGAAGTTGGGGCCCGACACACCTACGTCGGTGTTGAAGTAAGCCACTGCGCCTGCCAGGTGCTGTTCTTTTTGTTCAGCCCATTCTGTCGAGCCGATGAGGCCTTCTTCTTCGGCGTCCCACGAGCAGAGGATGACGCGCCGTTTTGGCTTCCACCCACCTTTGAGCAGCACGCCGAGACCGTGCACGGTTTCGAGCATCGCGGCAGTACCGGAGTTGGGATCGACCGCGCCGTAGACCCACGCATCGCGATGGTTGCCGGCCACGACCCAGGAGTTCGGGTCTTCTTTGCTGGCGGGGTCCGGGTCGATGTTGCCGATCACGTCCCAGATGGTGCGGTAGGCGTAGTCCTGCTGCAGGTTCAGGTGCACGGTGACGCCTTCGCCGCCAACGTGGTAGTTAAACGGCAGCGCACCCTGCCAGGGGCGCGGCACTTCAGGGCCGCCAAGCGCTTTAAGGATCGGCTCGGCATCGGCGTAGGAGATCGGCGTGGCAAGAATTGTGGGCATGCTCCTGGCCTGGGACGGGGGCGTGCGCTTGCTGTCCGGCAGATCCAGTGTGGAGGCAATGCCGGGCGTGGTCACGTCGCCCGGATACTCAAACATGTACTGCACGGCGCCGCGTTGGATGCCGGTGGGGGGACGGAAAGGCCCCTTTGGGTAGGGCTCGCCGCGGAAGTAGCCGTCGTCGGCCGGGTCGGAGTAGATAACCAGCCCGGCCGCACCGCGCTGCTGGGCGATGAAGGCTTTGACGCCGCGAAAATTACCGCCATAGCGGACGAGAACGATTTTGCCCTTGACGCTGATGCCGAGCGTGTCGAGATGCGCGAAGTCTTCCGGGCGGCCATAGTTGGCGTAGACCACCGGCGCTGTGACCTCGCCCGAGGCAGAGGAGCCGTTGAAGCCCGGGGTCACGCGGGGATCATTCTGAAATGCATCGCCTTCTACATGCTCCGGCGTGGGGCCCGTCATCAGCACCTTGCCGGCACTGTCTTTGGCGTCAATCTCGATATGCTTGGGCAGGTTAAGCCAGACCCTATAGGGGACAATCTGCGTTTCAAGGCCGGCGGCTTTGAACTTTTCCGCGACAAACTGGGCAGTGGCGTAGTCCTCGGGCGAGCCGGCGATGTGTGGAGCGGCGGTAAGGGTCTTGAGGGCCTGGCCGGCGAGCCGGGCATCGGGAACGGCGAGGAACTGCCGGTCCAGGGCGGCCTGCGCAGAAAAGTCCTTGTAGCCGAAGACGGTTTGCGGCGCCTGCGGCAGCTGCGCCGGAGCCAGTGCCGCGAGCGCGAAAGAAAGTCCAGTGATGGCGATGCGGTGGGGCAAGGCTTGCGCTCCTATGCGGCGGGTGGTTTGCGGGGGACAGAACAAAAAGGGGATGGCGGCGGCCGGCTAAGACGGAACTAGGCGAGAACCGGCTGGGCGCAGTGCGAACAGCGACGAGCGGCGAGCGGGATGTCGCTCAAGCACTCCGGGCATGTCCGGGTGACGGGCGCTGCAGCCGGGGCTGCGGGCTTGAGCCTGCTCATCAGCGTGTTAATGGGCAGCACAACGAAGAAGTACACAGCCGAAGCGATCAGGAGGAACTGGATGGTGGCATTGAGGAAGTTGCCATACTTGATGTGGCCGCCGTTGATGTTGAGCACCAGGGAGGAGAAATCGGGCTTTTGGACGATGGCGGCAATCAGCGGCGTGATGATGTCGCTGACGAGCGAGTTGACGATGCCGGTGAATGCCGCCCCGATTACAACGGCGACCGCCAGGTCGACGACGTTGCCGCGCAGAATGAAATCGCGAAAACCCTTGAGCATGTGTTTTTCCCTTCGGAGAAGTTGTAACAGAGCACAAGCGAAAACGCGCGGCGAGTTTCGATCAGTGGGGGATTCAAGGGAGCGACGCGCCCTTTAAGGCGCGGTGCGCTGCCGGTGAAGCTGCTGCTCCAAGGCGGCGCAGGGGGATCGATAGCGGGCGACAAAGCGGACAGAAACAAAGAGGGACATAGCCGCGAGCGCAAGTGCGGCCAGGAGGAGTTGTCGCCGGGTTGCGGAGGCAAGCCCGTGAAAGCCGAGCGCCAACAAGGCCGCGGCCAGCGCAGCCAGCACGGTGAGCGGCGGCAGGCGGTCGCAGTAGATGGCGTTGCCCGCGGACCAGGCCAGGCCGAGCGATGCCGCGGCCACAAGCGTGGCAAGCAGGAGCAGGGCCGAGCCGGGCGGGTGCAGGCGGCGGGCGGCGGCGCGAGCGGCGTCGTGCCTGGGGCCCAAGTTGGCGGCACGGCGGCGCTGCAGCATGCTTTTACCGGCTCAAAAGGGCCGAAGCACCCGATTGGCAAGCCGGGGGCAGGCAGGCATAGTATCGGTGTTTACCAAGGCAGCACCTGTGCGGCCTTTGCGGGTGTCTGCGCGAGGGGATAGATGGCAAGGAGGGGCGATCCATAGCGATGCTGTTTCGGCCTTCTTCCATCTTTCGCCTCCGCTCTCGTTCGCTCACCCGCGGCACCGTGCTGGTTATTGTGAGCCTCGGGTGGAGCTTTGTTCTTTCCGGCTTTCCGGAGGTGCGGCAGGCGCCGGCGATTGCACTGCCTGTGCTGCTGGCGCTGTGGGGTAGCTGGGAGACGACTCGCTGCCTGTGTGCGCGCTGGAGCTGGTACCATTCCGGAGTACTGCTGCTGTTGTACGGCGACGTGATGGCGCTGACGATGATGCTCTTTCTGCTCGTCTACCCGTATGCGCACTGGACGGCCTGACAGGCATGCTTCAAGCGACGACGGCGTCCATCTCGGCGATCGACACGGGGCCGGGCGCATGGATGACGCCCCGCTCGGTGATGATGGCGGTGATGTATTTGGCCGGCGTGACATCGAAGGCCGGGTTCTCAATGTCGACGTTGTGCGGGGTAAGCTGGGTGCCGGCGTGGTGGGTCACCTCCCGGGCTGCCCGCTGTTCAATCTCGATCTCGTCGCCGGTTGCGGTAGCTATGTCGATGGTGGCCCACGGGGCGGCGACATAAAACGGGATGCCGTGTTCCTTGGCCAGGATGGCGACGCCATAGGTGCCGACCTTGTTGGCTACATCTCCGTTGGCCGCGATACGGTCGGCGCCTACGATGACGGCCTGGATCTTGCCCTGGCGCATAAGGGTTGCGGCCATGTTGTCGCAGAGCACGGTGGTCGGGATGCCGTCATGCATCATCTCCCAGGCGGTGAGGCGGGCCCCTTGCAGAAAGGGCCTGGTCTCATCGGCGTAGACGCGGATACCTGCGCCCTGGGCTACGGCCGAGCGAATCACGCCGAGCGCGCTGCCATAGCCGCAGGTCGCGAGCGCGCCCGCATTGCAGTGGGTAAGTACGCCGCCTGAGCGCGGCATAAGCCCGGCGCCATGCGCGCCCATCGCCTTGCATGCGGCTATGTCTTCGTCGTACATGCGGCGAGCCTCGGCGATGAGGCCTGCGCGGACCGAGGCAACGGTGGCGCCTGGCTCCCCAGCGAGCGCCGTGTAGCGGTCGCGCATGCGCGCGATGCCCCAGAAGAGGTTGACCGCGGTGGGGCGGGTCGCTGCGAGGACTCGGCACATCTCGT
Organism: uncultured Acidobacteriaceae bacterium; assembly: GCA_964246065.1. Lineage (GTDB taxonomy): Bacteria > Acidobacteriota > Terriglobia > Terriglobales > Acidobacteriaceae > EB88. Next base: position 16,418 of record CAXTPL010000029.1, on the reverse strand, counting down.
CAAGCTCACCCGCGAGGGCCGCAAGCGTGGGGGCCTGGCTGGTTTTGACGCCGAGGGCCACCCCCATCGCCGAGGAGACACCGAGCGCCGGCGCGCCACGTACCACCATGGTCACGATCACCTCAGCTACCTGCTGGTAGGTGGTCGCGAGTACGTAGACTTCTTCAAGCGGCAAGCGGGTCTGGTCGAGGAAGCGGACGCCCGCGTCGGTCCATTCAAGCGTAGGGATCATCTGTTTGATTGTAGCGAATGCCCGGTGCCGCCGGGAGCGCGGCGCAGCACTGCGGGCGCAGCATCGCGGAGGGCCGGTATACTGGGCAGGATGCCGGCTGCCCTGCGTTTTTTATGGAATGCCACCCGCGGCGCGCGCCTTGCGCCCTGGCGAAGTCCCTACATCCGGTGGCGGATTGAAACCTACTCCGGCAAAAAGGCTGAAACGATGACCTCGCGCGATGTGCTGGTGTTTACCTGGCAGGAGCGCCGGCAGCTGATGCGGTTTTTGCTCTGGACGCGCGAGATCGATGCCGCAAGGGCTCAGCCGCATGAGTAAGCTTGCCGGCTGCCTGCCCGGCCTTTTGCTGCTGGTGGCAGGCATGGCGACGGCATGCGGGCAACAGCCGGATGCGCCGTTGGCGCCGGACACGCCAACCCTCAGCGTGACGACAACAAACGTGCTGGTGCCGACGCTGGTTGAAAGTCCTAATGGCGAGGTGATCTACGGGCTCAAGCCGGATGCTTTTACGCTGACCGACAACGGCGTTCCGCAGAAGCTGCATGTGGACGATGACCTGGACACCACCCCCGTGTCGCTGGTGCTGTGCCTTGAGCGCGGTCGATCGAGCGAGATCGAGTTTGACAAGTTTGCACGACTGGCTCCGCTGGTGGAGCAGTTCCTGGGCACCGGCACGGGTGAGGTTGCGCTGGTCGAGTTCGACTCGCAGGCGGTGTATCGCGAGGCGTTTACGCGTGATACGGCGGTGCTGGAGCAGGATTTAGAAGAACTGCGTCCTGGTGACGGCGGCGCGGCCATCCTGGATGCTGTCGGCACCTCGCTCGACCTGCTGGAGCATCGCCCGGCAGACCGACGACGGATTCTGCTGTTGATCTCTGAGTCGCGGGACCACGGGTCAAAGAGCGTGACACCCTCCGCGCTGGTGGAGCGCATCGGTACAAGCAACACACTGGTGCTGAGCCTGACCTGGTCGCCGGCCAAAGCAGAGATGCTGGACCAGCTGGCCCATGGCGGAGGAAACCTGATTGAACTGTTGCCCATGGCCGTGCAGGCCATGCGGTCCAACGTGGCGAAAAGCCTGGCCGTGATGAGCGGAGGCGAGTATCTGTCGTTTACCCGGCAAAAAAGTTTTGAAGGCCGCATCTCAGAGCTGGCAAGCCATGCGCGCAATCGCTATATGCTGAGCTTTCGGCCTACCGACGAGACGCCGGGCTTGCATGTGCTGCGCACGGCTGTGAGCACGGACCTGACTGCGCACCTGGTGGCGAGAACCAGCTACTGGGCTACGGCGGCGCCTGATGCGGCCAAGCCGTGAGCAGGACCCGGTGAGCCGGAAGAGTAAAGTCATCACAAATCTTAAGGAGTGGAACAAACGTGGGAGATTACAGAACACTGACAGCGGCAGATGGGCACAGCTTTGGCGCCTATGTTGCGACACCGGAAGCAACACCAAAGGCGGCGCTTGTCGTCGTGCAGGAGATCTTCGGCGTAAATGAGCATATACGCTCGGTGGCCGATGGTTTTGCGGCGCAAGGCTACCTGGCGGTTGCGCCGGCACTGTTTGACCGCTATCAGCAGGACGTGCAGCTGGGTTACAGCGGCGAGGACTGGAAGACCGCGATGAGCTTTATGCCCAACTTCAACATGGACTGGGCGGTGGCTGACACCGAAGCCGCCGTGACGTACGCCCGAGACGAGTACAAGACCGAGGTCGGCGTGGTGGGATACTGCCTGGGTGGAAGCATCGCGTGGCTGTCGGCCGCCAAGCTGCCGATTACGGCTGCGGTAGGGTACTACGGAGGCTTTATTGCCAAGTTCCTCGATCAGGCGCCGAAATGCCCGATCCTGCTGCACTTTGGTGAGAAGGACGACCACATCTCGCCCGAAGACGTAGCCAAGATCAAGGCGGCGTACCCTGCGGTGCCGGTGTACACCTATGACGCGGGCCATGGCTTTAACTGCGACGCGCGAGAAAGTTATGACGCGCCCTCTGCCAGGCTGGCACTGGAGCGAACGCTCAGCTTTTTTGCCGAGCATCTTCAAGGCAAGCTTGAGTCTGCCGGGCCGGGGAGCGTGAGCAAGTAGAAAGTTTTCGGGTCCAGCCGCGGTCTGGCGCATCTACTTCTCATCGTTCGTACGCACGAGGCAGGCAAAGTACGCTGCCAGATTCGATGAGAAGAGGACACGTCAGGTATGGCATCAGGTGCGAGCGGTGCCGCCGCGCAGGACGCGTGGAAACCCAAGACCAACCCGTGGCTGATTGCGGCCACGGTGGCGCTTGCTGCTTTTATGGAGGTGCTCGACACCTCCATTGCCAACGTGGCACTGCCCTACATTGCAGGCTCGCTCGGCGCGAGCGGCGACGAAAGCACCTGGGTGCTTACCTCTTACCTTGTGTCGAACGCGATCGTGCTGCCGATGGGCGGGTGGGCGGCTAGTGTGCTGGGGCGCAAGCGCTTTTTCATGAGCTGCATCGTTGTTTTTACCATCAGCTCTTTTTTGTGCGGCACTGCGCCGTCGCTGCCTTTGCTGCTGCTTTTTCGCGTGATCCAGGGCGCGGGCGGCGGCGGCCTGCAGCCTATGGCGCAGGCGATCATGGCGGACTCCTTTGAGCCTGCAAAGCGCAGCCTGGCCTTCGCCT
>CAXTPL010000029.1:11986-13480 GCA_964246065.1 uncultured Acidobacteriaceae bacterium | reverse complement strand
GTATGGGCTGGTGGCCGTGTTGGCGCCCTCGATCGGTCCTACGCTGGGCGGCTGGCTTACCGACGCTTACAGCTGGCGGTGGATCTTCTACATCAATATCCCGGTGGGGGCGCTGGCGTTGTTTCTTACTTCGCGCCTGGTTGAAGATCCGCCCTGGCAGCCGAGTGACTTTAAGAACTTCTTCAAGATCGATTACATCGGCGTGGCGCTGCTTACCCTTTCCATGGGCGCGCTCCAGGTCATGCTGGACAAGGGCGAGGAGAACGACTGGTTCGGCTCGAACTTCATTCGTACCTTCGGCATCCTTTGCGGAATCGCGTTTATCGCGCTGATTGCCTGGGAATGGTGGGGCGCCAAGTCGCCGCTCATTGAGCTGCGGCTGCTTAAGTCGCGCAACTTTGCCGTGTGCTGCTTTTTAATGCTGCTTACCGGCGGCCTGCTGAACGCGACCACCGTGCTGCAGCCCCAGTTTTTGCAGGCACAGCTCGGCTACACGGCTACCATTGCGGGGCTTTCGCTTTCGGGCGGCGGCATTGCGCTGGTGCTGGTCATGCCTTTTGCCGGCCAGTCGCTGACTAAGTTTCCTGCGCGAAACATGATCGCCTTCGGCTTTGTCGCGTTCGCCGTTGCCTACTACTACACGGCCACACACCTTAACCTGGGCTTGAGCTTCCGCACCGCCGCCTGGATGCGGGTCATGCAGATTGCATGTATTCCTTTTGTGTTTATCTCCGTCACCACGGCGGCGTACTTCGGCCTGCCTCGCGAAAAGTCGAACCAGATCTCCGGTTTGATCAACTTTGTGCGAAACATTGGCGGCAGTATTTTGATCTCGCTCACCAATGCAGAGGTAACTGAGCGCGGGCAGTTTCATCACAACCAGTTGCTGAAGTATGTGGTGCCGTCGAGCAGCGTGTACCAGCAGCGTATGCAAGGGCTGCAGGGCGCGCTGGCGGGCAATGCCGGGGCGCCCAACGCGCAACATCTGGCGCAGGGCTCGGTGCTCAACCAGCTGCAAAGCCAGGCAGTTACCCTCGGCTACATCGACGTGTTCTGGATTCTTTGTGGGGCGTCCGTTTTCATGATCCCGCTCGCGTTTCTGCTGCAAAAGAACAATCCACGCGAAAAGCCGAGCACGGAGATTGCGGCGCACTGAGGAAGAAGGCCTCCGCCTTGCGGCACTGGCTCACGCGATCAAGGTGTTACCAAGTGCAACTGATACACGCCATGCCACAAACCTCTCCTAGCCCGGCGGTAGCGCAGCCACGAGACTTCTCGCATGCCTGGCGCGCCCTACGCCACCCGAACTTTCGACTCTTCTTCGCGGGCCAGAGTATCTCGCTCGTCGGGACCTGGATGACGCGCATCGCCACGTCCTGGCTCGTGTATCGGCTGACGGGCTCTGCTTTGCTCCTGGGTACGATCAGCTTTGCGGGACAAATTCCTACCTTTCTTCTGGCCCCGTTTGCCGGCGTGCTGGTAGACCGTTTGAAT
>CAXTPL010000029.1:0-11976 GCA_964246065.1 uncultured Acidobacteriaceae bacterium | reverse complement strand
AATCGTCACCGCGTGCTGGTCATGACCCAGGTCGCTGCCATGGTGCAATCCATGGTGCTGGCCGCGCTCACCTTATCGCACCACATTACGATTCGCGATCTGCTCTTACTCAGCATGGTCCAGGGCGTTGTGAATGCTTTCGACATGCCGGTGCGGCAGTCTTTCATGGTGCAGATGGTGGAAGATCGCGCCGACCTGCAGAATGCGATCGCCATCAACTCGTCCATGGTCAATGCTGCGCGTCTGGTCGGCCCTTCGCTCGCCGGGATGCTGATCGCAGTCAGTAATGAAGGCTGGTGCTTTCTTATCGATGGAATAAGTTATATCGCTGTAATTGGCTCTTTGCTTGCGATGCGTCTTCATGTGGTTCCCGTGCAGCGGGCCGTAGCCTCAACCGTCGAGCAACTACGTGAAGGTTGGTCGTATGTAGCCGGGTTTCGCCCTGTAAGGACCATCCTGCTGCTTTTTGCGGTCATCAGCTTAATGGGCATGCCCTACATGGTGCTGATGCCGGTTTTTGCGGGCGATGTGCTGCACGGAGGGCCGCACACCCTGGGCTTCCTGAGCGGAGCCGCCGGCGTTGGTTCGCTCGTCTCCGCGGTGTCTCTGGTGGTGCGCCGGTCGGTGCGTGGCTTGACGCGCATGATCCCGATAGCTGCCGCCCTTTTTGGCGCCGGACTGATCGGCTTCGGTGCGTCGACCAGCTTTTGGCTTTCCATGGTGCTCATGGTCGTGGTCGGCTTTGGCATGATGCAAGGCTTGACTGCAAGTAACACAATTATCCAGACTTTGGTGCCTGAGGATAAGCGCGGACGCGTGATGAGCTACTACACGGTGGCCTTTGTCGGCATGGCGCCGTTTGGCAGCCTGCTCGCCGGCGCGCTTGCGCATGCGATTGGCGCCCCGCACACGGTAATGTTGACGGGCAGCGCCTGCATCCTTGGTGGAGGTTGGTTCTGGACACAGCTCACTCAAATCCGCGTGGAGATGCGCCCCATCTACGAGCAGCTCGGCATCGTTCCGTCGCAACCTCAAGCTATCCCCGGTGAGGCATCGTCCAAGTAAGTTCCCGCTGGGTCGTCCCGCAAGAGCCTGACCATGCCCTCGGGGCAGTCATTGCGCGAACGCTATAGCATGGTTGAGAACGAGCTGCTTCCCTTGCCGAATCGAACCAAGCAGACTGCCCGCGATGCCGGCGCTCCTCCCAAGCTGAGCGACGTGGCGCGGCTTGCCGGTGTAGGAAATGCCACGGTCTCCCGGGTGTTGAACGGCCGGGTGAATGTGAGCGCGGACAAGATTCGCCGCGTGAATGCGGCGATAGAGTCGCTCAGTTATACGCCGGATCGCATCGCGCGCAGTTTAAAGGGCGCGCGGTCCGGCATGATCGGCGTCATCGTTCCATCGATCTCTGACATGTTCTTCTCGCGTTGTGCAGAAGCCGTGGAGAAAGTGGCCCGCAAGGAAGGCTCGCTGCTCGTGGTGATGGCATCACACGATGACCCGGAGATCGAGTACGAAAACGTGCAACAGCTCGTGCTGCATCGCATGGATGGTTTAATCCTATCTTCGGCTCAGTCGCGCAATCCCAAGCTGCACAAGCGTTTGCGGGAGCTTCGTGTTCCGGTGGTCGGGCTGGATCGTCCGCTGCAGCAAGCCGGGTTGCCTTCTGTACTGTGTGAGAACTTCAACGGTGCCATGGAAGGGACCGAGCACCTGCTGGCGCACGGCTATCGAACCATTCTTTGCATGCATGTGAAACCTGAACTGTACACCATCCATGAGCGCGTTCTTGGTTATACAAGAGCTATGGAAAACGCTGGATTGGCCCCGTTGCTCGAAGTGATTCGCAGCCCGGAAGAAGCCAGAAACTGCCTGCTCAAGCATACAAAGTCAGGAAAAAAGAACATAGCCGCGTTTGTTGCAAATAATCTGACGGCCCGCTATGCATGGGAGGCCCTGCGGGCGATCCGCCTTGAAAGTCCTCGACAGGTGGCGCTGCTATGCTTTGACGACTTCGACTTAGCAAATACGTTGACTCCGGCTATGAGCGTGGTGCAGCAGCCGGTAGATGATCTAGGCAGGTACACTGCCGAATTGCTCTTTCGCCAGATGCGTGAAAGTAAAGATGGCAGGAGGCGTCTGAGCAGCGATCCTGTGTGTCTGCCGACCCAATTAGTCTTGCGGCGATCCTGTGGATGTCCTGCCGACATATAGCGGAGACGTTCAAGACTTCCCGGGTGCACAAAGCTCCACTGCTGTGGCGGATGGAGCACCGACCGGCCTCGCATCGTCGAGTTGCCGGTCAGGCTTTTCAATCCATCATTATGACTGCGGCGGCGCCTTGTAGGTCACGCGCACAGTTTGTATCTGGAACGCTCCTATAGGCACGATCACCTTGTCGCCGGCGACCGACAGGGGAGAGCCCTCAGGTGCTTCCATCAGATTGGTAATAGTAGCGCCCGTAGCCCCGGGGGGAACTGACACGGTGACTGAGCCGGCGTTGCCGGCCCACTCGTAAAAGCGCAGGATGATGCCGTCCGCATCTTCAGCTTTCTTCATGGCTGTGAGCACCACGTGATCTTCGGCTATGCCTGCAAAGGAGTGCTCGGGTCCTAGGTCGCCCGCATGAGCGCCAACTTGCATTGCTTTCAGTCCGTAGTTAAATTCATAGCCGGCACGCACGGTGAGTGCCTGCTTCCAGTCGCCCACATGCGGATAGAGCTCATAGCTAAAGTGGTGATGCTGGCGATCGGCCTCGGGGTCGGGCCAGGTAGGCGACCGCAGGAGTGTAAGTCGGAGTACATTGCCTGCAGCGTCATAGCCGTACTTTGAATTATTGATGAGGCTGAAACCTTGTTGCGCATTGCCTAAGTCGGCCCATCGCATGGCCGGCACCTCAAAGCGTGCTTTCTCAAAGCTGTTGTTTCGCGTTGTCGGCCGCTCTATGCTTCCGTAGGGTATCTCGTAGGTCGCCTGCTCGCTGCTTGCCGCGAGTGGAAAAGCAGCTTTGAGCAACACATGGTTCTCGTGCCAGTCTATGTCATTGGTGACGATGGCGCGGTCGCTGCCCGCGTACAGGGTAATCTCTTGTGCGAACTTAGAACTCTGCCAGGTGCGAACAACGCGAACGCTTGTGCGTAAAGGACCGCGCTCAACCAGCTGAACGGAGTCGACATCATGCAGCAGGGTAGGCGGTGCATCAAGGGTGCCGGGGTCGATATTCCAGGCATCGTAATCCTTGGGCGTATCTTTAAATGCTTGCAGCTCGTTGCCGCAGCCGCCGTGGGTAAGTGCTTCGAAGTTGCTCCGCTTATTGAACAGGGAAGTGATACAGCCGGTGTGCGGATCGACTGTGATGCGGAGCGCGGCGTTCTCTATCGTTGTTCCGGAGACTTTGAGATCGGTAGCAAAGGTGCGCTCGCCCGCAATGGCATGCAAAAGGGTGTAGCCCAGCGATGGCACCTGTGGCACCTGCACCAGAACGTGGAAGGTGTGTGTGCCCGGATCAGAGGAGAGGACCTGAGAAGGAACGACGTGCCTTTTGTCATCAAGGAGTGTGATGCCCTCGGCGCCACCGCCGGGGAGCTGCACTGCAACCTCGGCCAAGCCTCCACGAGCCCAGGCAAGCGGATTGAAGACGAGCACTGGCACGCCTTCACCGGAGCTGGTGTGAACATGCGCAGCAAGGCGCTCAATCGACTTGGAGGAGACCTCGTCGGTGGCCCAGCGTACCTGCGCATAGTCTTTTTGAGCATCCTTATAAATAATGCCGATCCCCGACCCGGCGGCTAGATCATGGAATTGGTTAAACAGCACATGCTTCCAGGCGCCCGTCAGTTCGTCGCCCGGGTAGGTCAGGCCATCCAGCCATGCCAGGGAGGCATACTTTTCTGCGTTCAGCACCCACTCCTCACTGTCGCGCATGCTGCGTTTGTGGTCAGCCTGCGTGGTAAATACGCCGCGATGATATTCAAAGTAGAGTTCGTCTTTCCATGTGGGTATGGAAATCTGCCCCTGCGGAGGCGCGGGCAGCTGCCTGTCGCCGCTGGCTAAGGTGGCATAGTTCCATGTGGGCGAATTCGCCGCGACCTGGGCTTCCACCTTCGAAAAGTAAGGCTGAGCAGTGCCGAACTCTTCATGAGGCACCACCTTGTCGGGTTCCATCCAGTGCAGTCCTTCGTCAAGCATGGTGCGCGTGGGGCCGCCGCCGTGATCGCCCACGCCGTACAGGTCCAGCATCTCTGTCATACCTGGAGAAAAGTCTCGCGCCGAGGCCATATCCCGCGAAAGGCGGGTAGGGTCAAGGTTGGTATTTGCATAGTCGTGTGGAAAGTACGTGAGCACCTTGCTGCCGTCGGGGGACTCCCACCAGAAAAGCTTGAAAGGCAGCTGGTTGGTATCGTTCCAGTGCATTTTCTGGGTAACAAAGTAGTCTACCCCCGAGCGTTTGTAGATCTGCGGTAGCTGCCAGTTATAGCCGAAGGAGTCCGGGTTCCAACCGATGCGCGTGGTACGACCATACAGCTTTTGAAAGGTGGACTGGCCGACAAGCAGCTGACGGACGAGCGATTCGCCGTCGGGCATATTCAGGTCGGGCTCGAGCCACATACCGCCGACTAATTCCCAGCGTCCCTGCTCGATGCGCTGCTTGATCTGGCTGTTGAGCTCAGGATATTTGTCGGCCATCCACTGGTTATAGACCGCAGCAGACTGCGTATACGTGTACGTCGGGTACTCGCTCAGCAACTGAGCCGCCGTACCAAAGGTACGCTTCACGGCATCCACTGTTTCGGTCCATGGCCAAAGCCAAGCGGCATCGATGTGCGAGTTGCCGGTGAGGTGAAAGGTGGCAGTCTGCAGCAGCGGGCGCAATGCTTCAAGCGTAGTTTGTGAGCGACGCAGGGAAGCGTCGAACCCAGCTTGATCTGCCTTGTCCAGCGCCCGGAGGTCTACTTGGTCAACCGCTTTGGTCAGGGTGGCGCGGTCGTTTGCAGACTGCGGCGCAAGCGAGGGGACGAGGGCGCCGGCAGAGACAAACTCAGTGCGCAGGTCCTCAGGGTTGGGCCGGTTGGAAGGAAAGGTCACCTTCATCTGCACACTGTTGAAGCGCTTCACGTCAACTGTTGGCAGCAGCTTGACGGCGATTAGCACTTTGTCCCCGGGCTTGGCATCGTGGAAGAGTTCAACCTGTTCGAGGTCATCGCCCATGGCGACCCGGCGGCCGTTGAAGTAGAGAATCTGCGGCATGGGCCCGTTGGCGTCCGCTCGAAAGCGAAAGCTGATGGAGGCGCCTGTCAGATCGTACCCGTTTAATGTTTTGGGTATTTCAACCAGGCGGCGGTACCAGACTGCTTCTTTGCCGGCCTGTGATTTGGGCTCTACGAGCTGCCAGCTTCCATCGTCGAGCGAGGGCAGCTCCCCATGCGGTACATCGCCGGTGTGGAAGTGCCAGGCGCCTGCGGGAAGGGTTTGTAACGAAGCGAGGCGATCAAGAACCCTTGTTTCCTCGGGCGAGAACTGTACGACGTTCTGTTCGGCGTGCGTGGAATCAAAAAGCTGCGCCGAGCTGGGCTGGACGCCGGCGGCCGCAAGCAGCGAAGCAAAGCCGAGAGTGAAGGAAAAGTGTACGCGCACGCGATCTCCTGGTGGTCATGCAGGCCGGGCGAGCCGGTTGGTTGGAAACGTTACCAAATCACGAGGATTCTACAGCCGTGCCCGGCAAAATGTCTTGCCTTTTTTGCCTTGCTTGCTCGTACGCGCTCAGCGAGCACGCCTGTACGTTGAGCGCCATTGCTGATCGGGCAAGCGGCGGCCCACTTGCGGGTACGCACCTTCGTTTTGATCCCGGCTGCCGCTTTGCTGTATCGTGGGGCCGGAGCGAAGAAGGATGATCTCAGCTGGCGCGCGGTCTAGAGCGGTTCGCGGGCAAAGACCGGCGCGCGTGCCGGGCCTGGTGTGTGCGCTCCTGCTCTGGTTGCCGACTTGTCTTTTTGCTCAAGCACCTCCCGACAAGGCCGAGCCTGGCCGGTTTATAGATACAGCAGAAGCATCGGGTATCCACTTCATCGGAGTTGCCTCGCACACCACGCACAAGTATCTGCTGGAGACGATGGGCTCGGGCGTGGCCTTGTTCGACTATGACAACGATGGCTTGCTGGATCTGTTTTTGGTGAACGGTGCGCCGCTTGGCGATCCCACTGCGAAGGGAACAATTCCTCAAAAGCGCGGGACCGAGGACTGGAACCGGCTCTATCACCAGAGGAAAGATGGCAGCTTTGAGGATGTGACGGAGAAAGCCGGCTTAGAGGGTGTCGGCTACGGAATGGGCGTTGCGGTCGGCGATTATGACAATGACGGCTTTGAAGATCTATATGTAACCGCGTATGGAGGCAACCGCCTCTACCATAACAATGGCAACGGAACCTTCACCGATGTTACAGCAAAGTCGGGTACGGGCGGCCCCGCAACGGCTGGCGAGTCCTGGTCCACGTCGGCATCGTGGGTTGACCTGGACCACGACGGCAGGCTTGACCTGGTTGTGCTGCGATATGTGCATTGGGACTTTGAGGATGTATGGTGCGGCGAACACCGCGAAGGATATCGCGCGTACTGTCACCCCGATATCTTTCCGGCGATCGCACCGCTGGTCTTTCACAACAATGGCGACGGCACCTTTACGGAGTGCGCGCAGAAGATAGGCATGGGCAAGCCCGGCAAAGGTCTGGGGATCGCGCTTGGCGACTTTGACCACGACGGCAAGGTAGATATCGCAATCGCGAATGACTCCATGCTGCAGTTTTTGTACCGCAACAAAGGTGATGGCACATTTGAAGAAAGCGGCATGGATGCCGAAGTGGCGGTGGACGGCGACGGACGCACGTACGCGGGGATGGGCATCGCCTTTCAAGACTATGATAATGATGGGCTGGACGATCTGATCATCACCAACCTGGCCAATCAGAAGTACGCTTTGTATCGCAACAATGGCGATGCTTCCTTTACTTATGAGACGTATGTGTCGGGCCTGGCGCGGATGACGGGGCTGCATTCCGGCTGGGGCATCCGGTTCCTTGACTATGACAACGACGGCTTGAAAGACCTGCTGATCGCGCAGGGCCACGACCTCGATACCATCGAACTAAATTATCCGCAGCTGCGCTACAAGGAGCCCATGCTGCTGGCGCGCAACACAGGCCACAGCTTTGTCGATGTAAGCAAAGACTCCGGTGCGGTATTTGCGCAACCCTGGGTGGGGCGCGGGTTGGCTGTCGGCGACATCGATAACGATGGGCGCGCAGATGCCGTCGTCACTACGAACGGAGGGGCGGCGCACGTGTTACACAACGAAACAGCAACCAGGAATCACTGGTTGATGCTCAGCCTCACTGGGCACACGTCGAACCGGGATGCCATCGGTGCGGAGATCAAGCTGACCACCGCAGCAGGCTCACAATATGCCATGGTGAGCACGACCGGTAGCTACTTATCGGCAAGCGATAAAAGGGTGCTCTTCGGCCTGGGTGCTGCAACCGTCGTCACACAGATAGAGATTGCCTGGCCGAGCGGGATCAAGCAGAAGCTTGCCGATGTGCGCCCGGACCAGATCCTGCATGTCGATGAGCCGCCGCCGGTCTCGGCCGGAGCCAGGCCGTAGCCGTAGTTGCCTCTCCGTTCCAAGGGCGGGTTTGTACTCTTCCCAGTCGCTCCTCGTCGTCTACTCACGGTCTTTCTATCGCGACGGTGTCGCTGCTCCCGATCGCCGCAGTGCAGGCGGCCCAGCACCGGTACCCACCTCGGCAAGCGCGCCGCCGGTGCCAAGCCGCAGCGTTGAGAATGAGCAATTGCAGCTTGGCCGTGAGGGTACCACGCAGCGTTAGGTGGTCCGCCTCACCCTACCTGGGCGACCCGCCGTTACAACAATTCGACCGGAATGGATCTGGGGGAATGGTGCGCCCGGAAGGATTCGAACCTCCGGCCTACTGGTTCGTAGCCAGTCGCTCTATCCAGCTGAGCTACGGGCGCACATCGCGTTCAGGGGAGGGAAGCATAACTGCACACACCCTTGCGAACTTCCTTAAGATAACAAGCCGACGCTGCCGTGTAAAGCATCGGCCGGCAGGGTTACGCGGCCCGGCCGGCATAGGGTTCAGGCCTCAGGCAGGCTTTGCAGCGGCCTGGGGCAGGGCAGCGGGCGCGGGCTGCGGAGGAAGCAGCGAAAGCTCCTCGACGATGTCGAGCCCGGCGCGCCGCAAAAGCTGTGCCACGACGATCCGCGTCAGCCGGGTCGCGTCGAACTCGACCCGAACCGTGTTTGCATCGCCATCGACCCGGAGGCTGCGGATGCCGTACACCTCGGTCAGCCGATTTAGCGCGACGGTGGCCTGCTCGGTGGGCTGTCCGATGTAGCGGTACAACACATCCAGTTGCGTCATGCTCACGATGATAACGCACGGGGGAGCCAGGCTAAAGCTGATGCAGGTAGTGCACGATCTCAGGGCTGGTCCAGTCTTGCGGGCCGATAAACTTGCGCCGAATGACGCCTTGGCGGTCGATGATGTAGGTTTCCGGCGGCCGCGTGGTGCCAAAGGCGAGATTGCTGCGCTGGGTGGTATCGAGTGCTGTGCGGAGGACGATGTGGTTGTCGGCCAGGTACTGCCGGTAGGCGGCCGGATCCTCGTCAAAGCTTACGGCCAGCACAACAACCCCCGGCATCTGCTGTTGTAGCTGGGTGAGCGGCGGAAACTCCTCAAGGCAGTAGGTGCACCAGGCCGCCCAGAAATGCAGGACGACCACCTTGCCGCGGAACTGGTCCAGCGCAAGTGTCTGCCCGGCGGCTTGTACATGGATATCAGGGGCCAAATGGCCGATCTGCCCGGGATGCGTGCCGCGGTCGCACCCCGCTACGAGGAGAGCGAACCACAGGCATGTCATCCAAAAGCGAGAGGCGCGCACCTCCCTATAATACGAGTAGTGAGTAGCGAGCAGGAAAGATCGGTCGGCACCGGCCGTGCAGACGAGTTGCCGGGCCCATGTGAGCTGACTGTAATTGTGCCGGCGCGCGATGAAGAGCGTGTGCTTGGCTTGTGCCTGCAGTCGCTGGTCGCGCAGTCGGAGCCAGGGTGGCTACTTGGCCGCCACTGGGAGCTCTTGGTGGTCGATGACGGCTCGAGCGACGGCACCGTGCAGATCGCCAAGGCTGTTGACGGGGCAACCCTGTTGCATGCACCCGCACCACCCGCGGGTTGGACAGGCAAGGCGCACGCTTGCTGGACCGGGGCGCAGCAGGCGCGCGGGCAATGGCTCCTGTTTACGGACGCCGATACGCAGCACGCGGCAGGTTCGCTCAGCAGGTCGGTAGTGGAGGCGCAGCGCTACCAGGTGGGGATGCTCTCCTGGTCGCCCCTGCAGCGGGTAACCGGGGTGTTGGCGCGCATGGTCGCGCCGCTGGTGATGAGTGAGTTGGCGACGGCGTACCCGCCTCGGCTGGTCAACGACCCGGAGCACAGGATCGCGGTTGCCAACGGGCAGTTCCTGCTGGTGCGGCGGGACGCGTACCGGCAGATGGGTGGCCATGCCGCGGTAGCAGGCTCGCTGGTAGCCGACGTGGATCTGGCCTACCTGGCAAAGCGCCTGCGGCTCGGCTTGCGCTTTCGCTACGCTCCGGAGATGGTTGCAGCGGGGAGGGCGGACAGAGCCGCGGCGCTGTGGGGTGGCTGGGTCAAGAACCTGGCGCTGCTGATCCACAACGCGCTCGCTCTTGCTGCGTGGCGCTTGCTCGACGTGGCGCTGGTGCTGCTGCTGCCGGTGCTTGCTTTGGGGCTGTGGCAGCCAGTAGGGCCGCTGCAGATGATTGCGCGTGTGGCACTCTGGCTTATCTGGCTGCGTACACTGTGGCGGGTTTGGCGGCGTGCGGCGCGCTCCAACTTTGGCCCGGCAGAGGTGGCGCTCGCGTTTGCCGGGCTCCCCGTGTTTGCCGCGCTGCTCAGCCATAGCTGGTACGCGCATAGCGTCGCGCATAAGGCCGCATGGAAGGGCCGCGTGTATGCGACCGACCGCAAGGCACGATAGCGTGAGGAGAAAAGGACGGGCACGATGATCCTGTTGACGCGCAAGGCTGAGTTTTCTTCGGCTCACTACTACTGGGTCGATGCTTGGAGCGAGGAAGAAAACCTCCGGCGGTTTGGCAAATGCGCCAATCGTAACGGCCATGGGCACAATTACACGCTTGAGGTGACGGTGGCGGGCGCGGTCGACCCCCGCACCGGGTTTGTTGTCGACTTGAAGGAGTTGAAAGACGTGCTGGAGAGGGAGGTCGTTTCTGTGTACGACCACCGCCACCTGAACCTGGAGGTGCCGGAGTTTCGCTCTGTGGTGCCGACGACGGAGAATCTTGCGGTCGCCGTCTGGAATCGGCTTGCAGGCAAAACCGGCGCAGGCGTGCTGTTTCGTGTGCGCGTGTATGAGCGCGCTGACTTGTTCGCCGACTACTATGGTGCGCTGTGAGCGTGTACCTGTCGCGTCGCTACCAGCTGAGCGCTGCGCACCGGCTCTTTCGCGCCGAGCTCAACGCCGAAGCCAACACTGCCTTGTTCGGCAAATGTGCCAACCCGCACGGGCACGGGCATAATTACCAGGTCGAGATCACTCTCGGGGGCGAACTCGACCCGCTCACCGGCATGATCTGCGATCTGCCGGCTGTCGATGCGTGTGTGCAAACATGGGTGCTGGCCGCTTACGATCATCAGAACCTGAACCTCCACGCCGACTTCGCCGCGAGTTTGCCGAGCACCGAGAATCTTTCCCAGGCGATCTACCGTCGCCTTGCCCCGGCATTGGCTGAGTTGGGGACGCGGCTTGAGGAGATCCGCATCGAAGAAACGCCCAACAACGCTTTTGTTTTTACAGAGCATGCGGAAACGCTGGAAGCGCGACACGCGGCGCAGGCGATCGCGCTTCTGCGTGCACGCAGGCTGCAAGAGGCTTGAGTATGGAAGAGACCAGGGCTTTGGCCGAGGCTACGACAGAGGAGTTATATCGGGAGCTGATCGCTCGCTATGACCAGGACCCTACGCGCGACGGGCTGCTGAAGACGCCTGAACGTGCGGCCCGGGCGATTGAGTTCCTCACCGGCGGCTACCGGCAGGAGCCTGCGGCGATCCTCAAGAGCGCACTCTTCCACGTGGACTATGACGAGATGGTCATTGTGAAAGACATCGAAATGTTTTCGCTCTGCGAGCACCACATGCTGCCCTTTTTTGGACGCGTGCATATCGCGTATATTCCGCAGGGCAAGGTCGTGGGGCTGAGCAAGCTGCCGCGCCTGGTCGACGTATTTGCCCGGCGGCTGCAGGTGCAGGAGCGCATGACCCAGCAGATTGCCGAGGTGCTGCAGGAAACGGTCGCGCCCCAGGGTGTGGGCGTGGTGGTCGAGGCGCGGCACCTGTGCATGATGATGCGCGGGGTCGAAAAGCAGAACTCGTCTACGGTCACCTCCGCCATGCTGGGTGTCTTCAGAGAAAATCCGACGCGCGGCGAGTTCCTTTCGCTGGTGCGCGACCGCGGGCACAGCGTTTAATGGCGCCGCAATGAACGGGCTGCTGCTTGTGGACAAACCGGGCGGCATAACCTCGCACGATGTCGTCGCTCGGGTACGGCGCATTATCGGCGAAAAGTCCATAGGGCATCTAGGCACACTCGATCCTATGGCCACCGGGCTGCTGCCGCTTGTGCTCGGCAGCTACACGCGGCTTGCGCGCTTTTTCGGGTCGCTCCAAAAGCACTACACCGGCGCCTTCCGCTTCGGGTTCGCTACAGACACCTATGACGCCGAAGGCGTGCCTGCCGGGCCGCCCACACCCGTCGAGCTGACGCTGGACCAGGTGCGTGCCGCGGCGGCGCACTTCCAAGGCGAGCTGGAGCAGATGCCTCCCCCATTTTCAGCAAAAAAGGTGAACGGCAAAGCGGCATACGCGATGG
>CAXTPL010000028.1:12911-25862 GCA_964246065.1 uncultured Acidobacteriaceae bacterium | reverse complement strand
GGATGACGGGGCGATTTCGGGGTTTTCCGAACCACCCATCCAGTTCTTCCCGGGCGCTCAGGGCGGCCGGGCAAGTCTTGCCAGGCTCCCGCCCGGCAAACCTCGCCACGCCAGCTTCCGGCGATCCTCGCAGGCCACCGCCCGGCCATCCTTGCCAGGCCCCTCAGCGTCCTTGCCGGCTCTTGCTGGCGGCGATGGCCGACTTCGCCTCCTTATCCGCCTCCTTCTTCTTTTCTGTCGCGCGCTTATCCCAGTCCTGTTTGCCCTTGGCCACTGCCAGCTCACACTTTACCCGTCCGTTGCGGAAATAAAGTCGCGTCGGGATGAGCGTGAACCCTTTGGCCTGCGTCTGGTCCAGTAGCTTTCTGATTTCGCCGGTGTGGAGCAGGAGCTTGCGGGTGCGAAGCGACTCATGATTGTCGAAGTTTCCATGCGAGTAGGGGCCGATGTGGGCATTCAACAGGAAGGCTTCGCCGTCCTTGACCAGCCCGTAGGCATCGCGGAGATTGGCCTGGCCCTCGCGGATCGACTTGACCTCCGAGCCGCGCAGGGCGACCCCTGCCTCAAAGCGGTCGAGCAGAAAGTAGTTGTGGCTCGCCGCTCGGTTCACAGCGGCATCGCGGTCCCCCGAGGCGACCGGGTCGCGGGGAGCAGCTTTGGCCGGAGCCTTGGCTCCGGAGGCTGCAGCGGTCTGGTAGGTACTCTGCTTGGGCATGACTAAAGGTATGATTTCACAGTCTTCGAATGCCGTCGGCTCCGCTATTGATGCGGGTGCGCGATGCTATACTTTGCCAGCATTCGTCCAAATACAAGCACGTCGATAACAGTCCGGCCACCGGCTCCGTGAAGCGGTACATGGCTGCGGCAAACACACTCGAGGCGCCTGTGGATGGGCCTCTCACCTGGAGTTCGATGAAGCGCAGTCTTACGTTTTGGACCACGGGTACGATGCCGGCCCTGGTTCCCCTTGCCGTGTGTGCGCTGCTCACGCCGCACGCCCAGGCGCAGTCCGCCGGCAAGCTTTACAGCATGGGCCGGGCCGCCGAGGCCCGCGACGATGTAGAAGAGGCTTACGAAGACTACTCGAAAGCCTGGCACAAAAAGCCCACCGACGAGCACTACAAGATCTCCTACGAGCGGCTGCGGCTGGACGCAGCGGCGGCGCACGTGCGGCGCGGCGAAAAGCTGCGCGATCAGGGTGATGATACCGGCGCGTTGACCGAGTTCCTGCGCGCGCTCGAGATCGACCCTTCAAACGAGCTTGCCGCACAGAATATTCGCGCCACCCGGCAGAAGATCGACAAGGAAGCCATCGTGCCCTCGCCCGAGGTGATGATGTCGCCGAACGAGCGGCGTGCGCTGCTCGACCTGGGTGGGCCGCCGCAGTTGAAGGCCGTCAGCAATGAGCCGCTTACCTTGCACATGGTGGAGGATGCCAAGGTCGTCTACCAGACGGTCGGCAAAGCCGCCGGCATCAATGTGCTTTTTGACCCGGACTTCCACTCGACCCGCATCCAGGTCGACCTGACCAGCGTTTCGCTGACGGATGCCCTGCGCATCCTCGGCACCATCTCTGGAACCTTCTGGCGACCGGTTACGGCCAATACCATCTTTGTGGCCCAAAACACCCGCGGCAAGCGCACGGAGCTCGACGAGCAGGCGGTGCAGACCTTTTACCTGACCAACGTCGCCCAGCAGAACGACCTCAACGACATCCAGACGGCGCTGCGCAACGTGTTTACCACTGCCAAGCTGTATGGGGTGCCGAGCCAGAACGCCATCATCATGCGTGGCACCCCGGATGAGCTGATGCTTGCCGAAAAGCTCATCAATGACCTGGACAAGGCGCGAGCCGAGGTCGTGGTGGACGTGGCGGTGATGGAAGTCAGCCGGGACCTGCTGCGCAACATCGGCATCCAGCTGCCGCAAACGGGCTCGGTCAACTTCCAGACTTCCAACGCAAATTCGACATCTACGAGCACAAGCACGAGCACGAGCAGCACGTCGACAACGACGAGCAGCCTGACCCTGAACAATCTCGCTCATCTCAACTCGACCAACTTCGCGGTCTCGATCGGTCAGGCGGCTGTCAATCTTCTGCTGTCAGACACCAATACCCGAATCCTGCAAAACCCTAGAGTGCGCGCTTCCGACAACCAGAAGTCCTCCCTTAAAATTGGAGAAAAGCTCCCGGTAGCGACAGGATCGTTCTCTGCAGGCGTCGGCAGCGCACTGGCCAGCCCGCTGGTCAATACGCAATTCCAGTACCTGGACGTCGGTGTCAACATCGATATGACCCCCACCGTGCATTACGACCGCGATGTTTCGCTCAAGATGAAGATCGAGGTTTCGGCAACCAACGGCAATGCCAACCTGGGGGGCATTCTTCAGCCGATTATCACTCAGCGCACGAGTGACCAGGTGATCCGGCTGCGCGAAGGAGAAGCGTCGATCCTGAGCGGCATTCTTCAGCATCAGGTGACCAACACGCTCAGCGGCACACCGGGCTTGAGTGAACTTCCCATTTTGAAGTATCTGTTCAGCAGCCGTCAGCACGAGGTCACCGACGACGAGATCGTCTTTCTCCTCATCCCGCACGTGGTGCGCGCGGCTGACATCAGCCCGTTGAATCTGCGGCAGCTGGATACCGGCACCACCAACGCGATCGAGCTGCGCCATCTGCGGGCGGTGCCGGAGGACGACAACCCGGCAAGCCCCGGGACCGAGACCCACATCCCCAGCCTCTCCGCCACGCAGGCCGGCACGCCGGTTGACGCTACCGGCGCCGCGGCTCAGGCCATCTCCGGCATGCGTCAGCAACAGGCAGCGGGCGGTACGCCGGTGACGCTGCAGCTTTCCCCTCCCAGCGGTGCGTCGCAGCCTGTAGGCAGCACCTTTAAAGTGCAGGTGCTGATGAATGGAGCAGCCGATGCCTATTCGGCCTGGACCTCCATGCAGTACGACGCGAGCAAGTTGAGCCTGGTCAACGTGGATGTAGGCGACCTGCTCGGCAAGGACGGCCAGCCCGTAGCGTTGGTGCACCGCGACGATGGCGGCGGCAATGTTGCCATCTCGGCCTCGCGGCCGCCGGGCGTGGCGGGCATCAACGGGTCGGGTACGGTTTGCACCCTCAGCTTCCAGGCTAAAGCGCCGGGAGATGCGTCGATTGCCCTCAGCAGGCCTGTGGTGCGGAACAGCAAACAGCAGCAGCTAGATGCGACGGGATCGCAGGCGGTGGTGCATATTCAGTGAGCTCCATCGGGCAGAAATCCGGATCCCACCGCAACGATCCTAACCAGGGCGCTTTCAGCCGTGCAGGAAGGTTCCGGATGCTGCGGACGCCGAACGTGCGCCTGCGGGACCGGGAAGCGGGCCTTACCCTGGTGGAGCTGATCGTGACTGTCGCGATCCTTGCGATCCTGGCTTCAGCAGCGCTCCCCATCACGCGCTTTGAGCGCAAGCGGCAGAACGAGCGTGAGCTCCGGCAGGACCTTTGGACGATGCGGGCGGCGATTGACCGCTATAAGGATGCGGCGGACCGCAATGCGTTTCAGACCAAGGTCGACAGCATGAACTATCCGCCCGATCTCCAGACGCTTGTCGATGGAGTGGATGTGCAAGGAAAAAAGGTCAAGTTCCTGCGGCGGATTCCCATCGATCCCATGACGGGCAAGGCGGACTGGGGCATGCGCTCTATGCAGGATGATCCGACAAGCGACTCGTTTGGCGGGCAGAATCTATTCGACGTCTACAGCAAATCGACCGGAACGGCACTCGATGGAACCAAGTATGCAGAGTGGTAAAGGCTTGAGAAGGTCAGGGCGGCGCGGCGGGGGCGAACAGGGCTTTACGCTGGTTGAGCTGATGATCGTCATGCTGATCATCGGCGTTCTTGCCGCCATCGCCATCCCCAGCTATATTGCCTCCCTCAAGTCGGCCAAAGAGGCAGTCCTCAAGGAGGACCTCCACGTGATGCGCGCAGCCATCGACTCCTACACGATGGACAAGGAGAAGGCTCCGGAATCGCTGGATGACCTGGTGCAGTCTGGCTACTTGAAAGTGATCCCGAGCGACCCGATGACGCACTCGAACAGCACCTGGGTGACGGCGACCGACGACGCGCTGATGAGCGTGGACCAGACAGCCGCCGGGATCGGCGATGTGCATAGCGGCTCAGGGGAGACGGGCACCAACGGCCAGCCCTACAGCGAGTGGTAGCCGCCGCGGCCTACTTGCTCCCCGCCGGATGATAGTACTGCGCGTAGATCGGGATGGGCTTCAACCTTGGGCTGAACTTGAGCACCCGCTCGACATAGCCGCGTAGATCGGAAGCGCTCGCGACCGGAGCCAGCACCGTGCCGTCTTCCAGGTGAATGACCGGAACGAACCGCCCCTCGTGCCTGGACCACATCCAGGGCGAGATCGTCTGGGAGTCGATCGGTTTCAGCCGCGCATTGGGCACGGCGGACCCTCCGGGAACAGGGATAAACTCGCCGTCAAACTCGCTCCTGCCTGTGGCGTCGGTCAAGCGGCAGTGATCGCGCGCGCCCGCATTCCAGCAGGAAACCCAGTCTCCATGCGGGAACAGTGCCACAGTCTCTGTAGGCGTGGGACGCCAGACCGCTTGCGTCGAAAGGCCAGCGGGACGCGCGGGGCTGGTCTGCGCAAGTTGTCGCAGGCCGGCGACGAGCGCGACGACAAGAACAACCAGGCAGGATACTCCGGCGACGATGCTGATGTACAGTTTTGTCGACATGTTCAGGCTCCCTCTGCACCATTATGGTGCAGAAAGGTTGCCTGAACAAGGTGCAAAAAGTTTCAAATATAAGAATTTCCTGCTTCGCTGCAAGGTAGGTAAAAGCGCGCCTTGAAGCGGTAGATACTACTTAGAAGGAAAAAGAAAGTCCGGCCTCGACACAACGCTCTGCCTGGGCGAAATACAGCGTCGAGCCATCCTGCGAAAGGAATGGGCGATACCCTTGCGCGAGCAGGTTGCGCACATCGATGATGGCCTGCATCCCTTGGACGCCCATGTGGTGTACCTCGATCGGCTGACGCATGTGGAAGCTCAGGTAAGCATCCGGCATGGCGCTGTCAAAGGGGGCGACCGGGGTCAAGGTGTCCGGCTGCTGCCAGCGATAGGAGGCGCGCATCTCGGTGCGAGCATGCCGAAGCGTGCTGCCAACTGACGCCGCGACCGAAGGCGCCGGGGTCGCTTGCAGCCGGGCGAGCATCGTTGCGAGACTCGCCGGGGCCGTGTTGGGTGCCGCGCCCATGCTCTCAGCCAAGGCTTGCCCTATGGCGTAGCGCAGCGAGAACCAGGTCGAGTCGTTCAGCTGATCCCGCGCGATCGCAAGCAGGCCGCTGCCGGTATAGCCTTGGCCTCCAACGGCGATGAGCTGCGTCGAAGGATCATAAAGCAGGCTGCCCCCGGCCAGGTCGGCAGGAGACAAAGCCGCGCGCCCGTGAAGTACGGCAACGCCGCCTTCGACCACTGGGTGCGCAACAGAATCGTGAAAGTAGCTGACGGCGGTAGACCAGTGGCCGGTGCTGCTGTTGCCAAACTCATGATCGAGCTCCACAGCCTGGTGCAGGCCCTGCTCAAGGCTCAGTGTGCCGCCGCTCTGGCTTACGCGGGGAGCAAGGGTCGCGTCGCGATCGAGCTCAGAGGCCTGCTGCGCATCGGCTGAGGTCGCAATGCGATACCGCCCGGTGGTGGCGCCGTGGTGCACGGCAAAGCCGGCAAAAGGGTGCATGGCGGTGACAGTCTGCCCCATGTGGACCGCTTCGGTCTCCGTGCCCGCCTCGGCGTCGGCTCCGGGGCCGAAGTTCATCGTGCCGGCGGACCGCAGCGTAAAGACCTGGAGCCCGCTGGCGCCGCGTGCTAGCACATCGGGGCGCTCAGCAAAGGACGCAACGGTGATCATCGCGGTGCCCGGCGCGAGCTGCCGCAGGTAAGCGGCCGTCGAACGCAGGGTGGCGCTGTCGGTCTGGCCGACATCGGTGCGGAAGATCAGCTGATGCTGATCATCGTGGTCGCGTTCCACCTCGAGGTCCTGGTGCATGCCTCCTTCGCCAAAGCGATGGGACCCGCTGCGAACCGTTACGCGGTGGTCGGCGCCGGTGGAGCCGCTGCCGTCCGAGACAAGCACCATTCCCGAGCCGTTGTCCTGTTCAAGCACGCGCAGCAGGGGCCGGTTGGTAGCCAGGCGCAGGGTCCAGTTCCAGTCATCCTTGGGCTCGTCGGCTGTGCGCGGCTGGGCGGGTAGCCATTGAAAGGCCTGGTAGAGGGTATTGAGCGTCAGGTTGACGACCAGGCGGCTGTTGGCGAGCAGGCGCAGATTTTCGCGCAACGTGGGGAGAAAAAACGATGCGGAAGCCTTGACCTCGTAGGTGCCGGGAGAAACGCCGGGCAGCACATAACGGCCGTTGTCATCGGTAAAGGTGCGCGCAATGACTGAGAGGCTAGGGCTCAGCAGCTCGACCAGTGTGCCGACCTGGGGAGCGCCTTCCGCATCGCGCACCATGCCGGTGATCGCAGGCTCAGGGTGTAGGCCGACCGGGGAAGCGGCCGAGCGGTGCAGAGACTGAGCGAGCGCAGCGCCTTGCACGCCGACCATCAGGCCGGCGGTGAGCGCGGCTGCGGAGGCAAGAGTCTGCCCGGTGGTGCGGGCGCGGACGTGGGCGTGCTTGCGGGGACGAGGGTTCAATGGTCTCAGTCGGTGCGTCTGGCTGGCCTTGCTTCTCCTTGAGCAATCACGGAAAGTGGGCGGTGCGGCTCTGTGTCCGCTGGCCCGAGCCTGGCCCGCTCACGGGGAGCGGACCGTCGAATCTCGATTTTAGCCTACTCCACGGTGAACGGCACCGTCTGCGCGATCTCCTGTTTTGAGACGCTGTCATTGATGCTGACCTTGACCTGGTACTTGCCCGGCGGGACCGAGGTCAGCGGAACACTCTTGGCCAGGGTCAGCTGGTCAGAGCCGGCTCCGAGCAGCTTAGTGTCCTCATCCTTCTGGAAGATCGGCTTGTTGGTCGCCAGATCGATGATCTGGTAGTGGACCACCGCCGAGTTCTTCTTGCTGGTGTCGTCGATGCCGAGGTTGTACACCTGCATCCAGAAGTTGAGGTTCTGGTTCTGCTTGAAGGATGCCGGCGTAGCCTGGTTGACCTGCACCGTCGGCAGCAGCTTGGTGTTGCCGATGATGAAGTTGCCGGTACCGATCTCCTTCGAGGCTACCTTTTCCATCTTCTTGGCTAGGATCAGCGAAGAGGCCGAGAGCCGGTCGTCGTCATACTTGGGTACGGTGATGCCCTGCGCGTAGATGCCGATGTGGTCAGGGTTGTTCACGTCCTTGATGGCGATGTCGATGCGGTACCGGCCGGGACGAAGCGGAAGAGCCTTCCAGTAGAGCTGGGAGTTGTCGAGAGTCTTTGGCAGCAGCTCGCTCGGCTCCTCGACCTCCACTGTTTCCTCAAACGACTGGACGATCTTGTCGGTGATCGTCGAAACGCGACCGATGATGTGAACATCCCCGCGCGAAACGCCGTCCTTGGTGTTGAAGGTGATATTGCGGTTCTTGATCTGCAGGGTTACGGGCACCAGCACCGTGTCATCGGTCACCTTCACGTAGTCGGTCCGCACATCGAAGGGAAAGATCGGCCCGGAGATCAGTTTGTGGTTGGTCATGAAGCTTTCCAGCTGCAGGTCTTTGAACTTGATCACGGGCGGCGCTTGCAGTTTGGCGAACTGCTCCAGCCGGTCAAACTGCTTGGACTGGTTGGAGCCGCTCATCGGACCCTTGCCGAGGGCCTCCATGCCGCCGCTGAAGCGGTCTGCCTGCTTAGCCATGCCCATCTGCTCATACAGCGTCGCGCCCGCACCAGGGACGTGCAACAGGGCGTCCTTCTCCGAGCGATCGATGGTCATGTGGTAATCGCCGCACATGCAGCTGTCGACAAACTCGATGTCGATGTTTTCGCCGATGCCTTCAAGATACCGGTAGTGCCAGACTTCGAACGGAAAGGTTGAGGTGGTGCCGCCGCCTTCTTCCATCGGCCGGTCGTAGGATCCGCCGGAAGGGTGCGAGTCGATCGAGTCCGGCTTGCCGTAGGAGATGTACATGTGGCCGCGATCGGTGCGCCACCCGGGCTTGCCGGCGGCAAAATGCTCATTGGCATACGCGATGCGGCGGTAATGCTCTTCGCGAAACTCGTTTTCCGGGGAGTCAGGATTGGCGTTGCGCCGCTGCCAAAAAGTTTCGATGAAGGATTCACGCTCTTCGTCGTTGGAAAGGCTCTTGAAGGCCTTGAGCTCTTGATCGGTGATGATCCAGCGGACGTCTTCATCCACCCACTTCTTGTAAGGCCCTTTCAACTCCTGCCGCAGCTCTTTTTGCTGCTTAAAGCGCTCCTTGTCAGAGATGGGGCGATTGAGCGGGCTGTCGGCCTCCACCTGGGCAGGCGTTTTTTGGGCGGGGGGCGCGTCGGTGCCGGCGGGTGCGGGCGACTGCTGCGCGCCGGCTACTGCACAGCCCAAGGAAAGCGCCAGCACAGCCGAAGCAAAGGTTTGCAGTGAAAAGGCAGAACGACCGGCGAAGCGGAACTTGAGCATGATGCGGGTGACTCCTGGGGGCCTTCTCATTCTAGTAGCGGCGCGCGCCTTCCACAAGCGCCTGCCCGCAACCATCGGTCGTCAAACCGCATCACAGCGCGGCGATCTGAATCCTGAGGCGGTTGCGCCTTGGACGGTTCTGCATGGCAGAAAGTAACCAGAGGCGCTGTTTTCAGAGTTGAGATGCATCGTTCAGTTGCAAACTGGCTGGTCGTGCTAAGCTGGCGTGCATACTTGAAACCGAGGTCGTCGCAGCATGAGAAGAAGGCAGTTTCTAATTTCGGGGGGGGGGCGGCGATTGGTCTAGCTGCTTCCGGTAACCGTCGTGCCGTTGCACAGGGGCCATCCTCAAACCCAGTTTACGGGACGTCCTACGGCGTTTCGACCCTAGCGAGCGGCAACATGATCGTGCAAACCGCTAGCGCGAGCGACTGGAACGCTTATCGCAATACGTTGATCACCATTGCGAATGACTGGCAGACGAACAATTACGACTCTCAGTTACAGAATCACTATGCTGCTCTCACTCCTTCCAACTGCAAGAGCTCGAACTTAGATCAAAATCAAATTCTGACAGACGTTCAAGCCACCACGCCGTCGGTCACGCTGGCGAACCTACAGCATGGTTGGGCGGTCTACGATGGCCTCGATGCCAGCTCTGTGCAAAGCTTTATTAGTACTCTGCAGTCTCAGGGTATGATCCCTTACTTCACGAGCGCTATGCAACAGGCCGCAAAGTACGCGGCGCTCGCAAGTGCTCAGAATGCTGCCCGAACCATAGCCGAATACGAGCAACAACACGTAGAGGAGCCGAATATGCGCCCGCCGCCGCCGCCGACCGGTGGTGGCGGTGGGAAATGCAATGCTTCGAGCTTTGCCGTGGATGCCCTGGGGCTCGCCTTCCTAACGATCGGCATCATGTCAGGAATAGGAGCGATATCCGAAGGTGCAGCATGGGGTGCAATTGCCACATGGGGCGGCGGGGCAACTACAGTCTATGGAACGGCAAACCGCTGGTTGTGTTAGGAGCGATATGCATTGGCTTTTCAACCACATTGTTAACGTCGGATTTTGGGTCGAATTGCTGGTCGGCACTTACACCGTCTACATCGGAGTTCAGGTCCAGAGAAGGAGTAAGTGGACTTCGCCCCGTAAGCTGACTGGTGGCGAGATTGGCATTGGAGTCGGACTGCTTATCGTCGGGTGCTTTTTGCTCGGCATCCACGCGGTCCGAGCGTTTGGTTAGTAGGCAACTAGCAGTCGCACCAAATACATTGGGCGCGCTCGCATTATTTTTCGTGCGAACGCGCCCGCTTTGTCAGCGACTGACTTACCTAGCAGTTTTAGCAACCCGCTCAAGCGCCTGACGCAGCACCACCTCGAGCGAGCTCTTGATCTCGCGGTAGTCCGCGTCAGACATGTGGCCGCCCAGGCGTTCTGCTTCGAGCGCAAACAAGGCTTCCTTGAGCGCATCGAGCAGGCTGCCGGTTGGGGCAGCGCCGGCGCGGGGCGGTGTGATCGGCAGCGTCGGCGTGAGCGCCGGATGCGTTGGCGGAGCCTGGGCTGCTCTACCGCCGTCAGCCGTACGCGGCTTCTTAAGCAGCCATGCCGCGGCAACGACGAGGACCAGGGCAAGCCCGCTCAGGATCAACCACTTGTACTTGTTCAGCGGGTCGGGCGTGTCGATCGGCGGCCCCAGTCCGCCGCCGGGGCGGTTGTCAGGGCCTGCAGCCGGGTTGGTGGCGGGCGCGCCGGCGGCCTCTGGCTGCGCCGCTGTGGGGCTGCCCTGGCCGTTGGCTGCAGCGGCCTGGCCTGTTGCGCCGCCATCCTGCCCTTGCACCTCGCGGGGCATCGATCCGCTGCCGGCCACGGTAAAGCCCGCGGGCTGCGTCGGCGCCACGCCTTTCAGTACAAACGTTTGCGCAGCTACGTTGTCCGGCACAGGCTGAAAGTTCGAGCTGCCCGGGGTAAATTGCATACTCTTCGGCAGCATCACGACCAAGTTTTCAGTAGGCAGCGCTTCTTTTTGCGAAAACTGCAGGCTCCCCGAGTAGGGCACCTCGTAGGAGATCTGGAAGCGCGTTTCTCCCGGGCGAACGGGAAAAACAAACGCGTAATGATTCGGGTCGCCGACCGGCAGGGGTGAGGACGCGACCGGCATGCCCCCCGGACCCATGGCGGCCGAGGCTTCAATCTTTGCGCCGGAGGGCAGGTAGATCTCGTACGCCTTGCGGCTTAGCTGCGTCATCGCCGGTTTGGAGTCGTTGCGCACAAAGTAGTTTTCCACCACGTGCAGGCCGCCTTGATCGGTCTGCATGTTGAGCACGTCGGCTTCGGTCGAGATGCCCTTGACCGTGTCGCGTACGTCGTAGACGTCTACATCGACCGTGGCAGCACCCGCGGGCGCAGGCTGAAAGTAGGTGGCCTTCTGGTGGTCGACCCGGATCAGGTGCGTGCTCCCCGTAGCCCCTGCTGCGGCATCGTCCGGTACCTGGATCGAGTAGTGCCCATGCGCGTCGGTGGTGGTGCGCGCAACCTCCTGCATGCCCTGGCCGAAGCCGATAAGCACCACAGCATCGCCCGCGGCGACCCGGTTGGTGGTGCGGTCGCTTACCGTGCCGCTGATGGTGGCGGCTGAGGCCGTGGCAGCGAGGGCGAAGCTGAAGGTGAACAAGGAGGCGAGGCGCGAAAAAGTCATCGGGGTTCAGCCTGATTGTACAGAGCGGCTAGGCCGAGGGTTTTACCCGGGTCAAGCGGTGCCGCTCCTATTTAGAGCGCACCTGTCGGGCGCTGCGGCGCGTGCGAAGTCGAGCGCGCAAGCCCGGGGCTCAGGACGGCATACAAAGCTCATGCCCGCTCCTGCGTTCTTCGAGACTTCGCTTCCGGTCGTCACGCACGAGCTCTCAAAACAGCGCAGCCTGGCAGGAGCCCTTAGCAGGGCGGCCTACTCGGTGTCTTCAGGCCGCTTGTAGGGAGTTTTGAGGTAGGCGCGTGCCTCGTTCAGCGCGCCTTGCGTGTTGTCGTTGGTCTGCACCGCCTGCCGATACTCGTTGACCGCCCGGTCGCGCTGGCCGGTCAGATCAAAGATCTTGCCTAGCTGAATGTGACTCCACACCTCGGTCCACTTCGGGTCGTCGTCCCCGCGCAGGCAGTCGCGGTAGGCATTGGCCGAGGCCTGGTAGTTGCGTTGAGTAAACAGGACCTCGCCGATGCGGTAGGACGCAAGCGAAGAAGAAGCGTTGGCGGCGGTCGCCTTCTGGTACTCGGCCAGGGCCGCGCCCAGGTCTCCCTGCGCCACCAGTTGCTGGCCGCGCAGGATGGCTACCCGCACCTGCATGTCGGGGGTGTTCTTGAGCAGCCAGTTTTCCGGGTCGATCTGGATGTGGCGCGGTCGGCCAAAGGTGTCGACGACATATTGCGAGTCGGAGCCGACCACATCGATGCGACGAACCTCTGTTTTGCCGTCGGTCTCGATGCGAAGCTCGGCCGGCATGTTGAACAGGTCCAGATCCTGCTGGATCTGCCCGATGGTGCGGAAGCCCTTGTTGTTGCCGAGCCGGTAGACGGAGTATTTGTCCGTAAACTGGGGCGCGCCGGTGCCGTCGAGCCACTCGGAGAAGAAGGCGACCAGCTGCTGTTGCGATTGCGCTTCGGCCACCTTCTCAAAGTCCTGGGTGCGGATGGGCTTGTCGGTATATTGTGAGAGCGCCGCTCGCAGGATCTTGCGGAAGCTGTCGTCGCCCACCTCCCAGCGGAGCATGTGGAAGACCATTGCGCCCTTTTCGAGCGTCATCGACTGGAACTCGGGTGAAAAGGCACCAAGCCGCCCGGCAGCGGAGAGCGGGATAGTGTCGTAGGCGAGCGCGCCCGCCGAAACGTCCTGGATCGAGTTTTCCAGTGCCGTCTGGCCTTGCGCGTCCTCAAGGTACATCAGCTCGCCATAGCGGGCCATGCCGTTGGTGATCCATGCATCGTTTTCGGTGGCCGGGCTGATCTCGGACCCCCACCACTGGTGGGCGACCGTGTTGGCGAGCAGGCGGAAGTCGGTCTTGTTGCCGATGCGATTGCCGGCAACTGCGGCGATCTCCGGCGCCCAGTAGGCGGGTACGGTATCGTTCGGCAGCTCAACAACGTTCAGGCGGGAAGACTCAGGGAGGCCGAACGTGCTGGTGAAGAAGGCGAAGGCCTGGTTTGCCGTTTCAGCGTAGGCGGCTATGGCTTGGCGGCGCGGGTCGGCTCCGTTTGCGGGCGGCGCACCGGGCAGGGCCTACACCTTGATGCTCGGCGAGCCGGCGACCGCGACCGGCGGCGCGCACTTGCCGACGAACAGGGTGCCGGGG
>CAXTPL010000028.1:7616-12901 GCA_964246065.1 uncultured Acidobacteriaceae bacterium | reverse complement strand
CCCTGGCCTGGGCAGCCGTGACCGTAGTGGCAGGCCCACCGGTATGGTTGGTGCTGCCGCTGCCGATCACCGTGTAGCCGGCGGGCACGTGCATGTGGATGGTCGCCGTGAAGCGGTCAGTCTGGTAGCCGACCAGGGGGAACCACCGGCCTGCGTAGAGCAGGTAGCTCAGCGGGTCGCCGATCGAGGCAAGCTTCAGGCCTTCCACCGGTCCGCCATCCGCCGTGGTGATCGCACCCGAGTAGGAGAAGGTCCAGGTATAGGTCTGCCCCTGTACCAGCGGCTGCGAGGGGGTCACCCGCACGGAGGCGTTGGCGCCGCGCTCCCCGTTCATCGCCTGGCCTGCCGCGTCAGTGACCTTGTCGATTTTGAGCGCACCGTGGAGCTCAAAGGTGGCGCCATCGGCAGGCTGCAGCGCGGTAAAGGTCACCCGGGTGATAGCCGACAGGGTATGCGCGGCGGGATCGAGCTGTGCGTCAATCGTATAGGCCGACACATGGATGAGCGGACGGGCCGGTGCCTGGGCGTTGCCGTCGACGGTAAGCGCGGCGGCAAGTGCGAGCAGCGCGACAGCGAAGCGCCGGTGAGTTGCGGGGGACAGGACGATCACGAAACTCCTCTTTGCCAATCTTGCATACAACGCCCCTGCTGCATAGGGGTTGCGGCTACACTTCCGTGTGCCGCGCCGGTTTGGACGCGGCCGCCAGCGCGAGAGTTGCGTCCCGAACGGCCTCAATGGCACCCGCGCGGCTGCCGGCGAGCAGGGAAGCGACCCGGCGCAGTTCAGCCTGCATGGTTTGACGCGCAGCCTCGTCATTCAGCAGCGTGCGGAGGCCGGCGGCAACGTTGACCGGGGTGAAATCCTGCTGAATCAACTCAGGAACGACACGCCGACCGGCTACCAGGTTGACCATCGCGACATGAGCAACGGTGACCACGCGCCTGGCGATGGCATAGGTGAGCGGCGAAACCCGGTACACCACCAGAAACGGGTTCCCGATCAATGCCGCTTCCACAGTCGCGGTGCCGCTCGCCACTACGCTGGCACGCGCATGGTGGAGCGTCGCCCGCGCATCCTCGACCAGGGTAAGGCGCATGCCGGACGCGCTCCATGCGCCCGATTGCGCCCTGACCAGCTCCTTTACACTCTCCACCTGTTGGGGAGTCAGGGTGGGCGCAAGCGGCAGCAGCAGCTCGTACTGCGGGCTTTGCTCGCCTGGCTGCACTGCGCCGAGCAGCGCTGCCGCCTGGAGCATGGCCGGCAGGTTGAGGGCGATCTCTGCCGGGCGGCTGCCGGGGAGCAGGCCCATCCAGACGGCCTCCGGATCGAGGGCATGGGCCGAGGCGAACTCTGCGCGGGCGATCGAAGGAAGGGGCAACTCGGCCAAAGGATGCCCGACAAAGGAGGCTTCCACACCGCGCTCACGGTAGAAGGCTTCTTCAAAGGGAAAGATCACGAGCATGCGGTCGACATGGGCGCGGATCTGCTTGAGGCGGTGCTTCTTCCAGGCCCAGACCTGCGGGCTGACGAAGAAGAGCACCGGGATGCCGAGGCGGCGGCATGCGCGCGCCAGCCCTAGGTTCACGTCGGGGAAGTCGATCAGCACGGCAACGTCCGGTCGCCGGGTGTGTGGCTCGCGAAGAGAGCGCTTGAGGCGGCGATACTCGCGGTAGATGCGGGGAATATGGCGAAGAATCTCCGTGATGCCCATGACGGCGACATCTTCGGCGCGGACGATGCGCTCAAAGCCGAGCGCCGCCATGCGCTGGCCGCCCAGGCCGTAAAAAGCGGCGTCGGGTTCGCGGCGGCGAATGGCCTCGATGAGCTGGACGGCGTATTGCTCGCCGCTGGCCTCCCCGGCGGAGAGAAAGATGCGCAGCGGCCGATGTGGCGGAGCAGTGCTCAAAGGGCTAGGCCTGCTCGTAGAACTGAAAGCAAACGCCCGACGGCACGATGAGATGGAACTCGAGCCGGCCCCACGGCTTTGTTTCGAGTGGACCCACCTGGATGCCGGGACCTCCATACTCATGGTGTAGAGCCTCGAGGTTCGACACGCCGATGCTGTAGCTGGAGTTCAAAGCCCACTCGCGGTTGTTGTTTGCCACCAGATGAAAGGCCACCGACCCGCGTGTGACTTCGGCCATCTCACCGTCTTGCCAGGCCAGGGTGAAGCCAAGCTTGTCGGTGTAAAAGGCGACGGCCTCCGCCAGGGAGCCCCCGGTAGGGATCATGGGAGTCAGGGACTTGAAAACGGCTTGAGGCAGGGACATAAGCAGGCGCCTGTTCAGTCGGTGCCGAGGGCGAGGGAGCCCTCGGGGAGTGTAGGTGCAAAGGCTTCGCGCGGCGTTTGCGTCTCCTGATCGCGGTATTGGAGCTGGTAGAGCTTCCAGTAGAGGCCTCGCTGCCCGAGCAGTTGCTGGTGGGGGCCGCGTTCGCGCAACTGCCCCTTATGCATGACGAGGATTACGTCGGCGCGCTGGACGGTCGAAAGCCGGTGCGCGATGATGACGGAAGTGCGTCCGGCAACCATCCGCTCAAGCGCCGAGCGCACGCGCAGTTCGGTGTCGGTGTCGACAGAGGAGGTAGCTTCGTCGAGGATCAGGATGCGCGGATCGTGCGCGAGCGCGCGGGCGAAGTTGATCAACTGTTTCTGCCCGGTAGAGAGCCCGGCGCCGCGTTCTTTTAGCTCCTCCTCAAAGCCGCGTGGAAGCGACTCGATAAAGTCGCGCAGGTTGACCTCGTCCGCAGCCTCGGCCATGCGCTCGGGCGTAATGGCTGAGCCGAGACAGATGTTTTGCGCGATGGTGCCGGAGAACAAAAACGGGTCCTGCAGGACAACGCCGAAGTGTTGGCGTAGCGCGGTCAGATCGTGCTCTCGCACATCGATGCCGTCAATCAGGATGGCCCCGTGCTGCACGTCGTAAAAGCGCATCATTAGCGAGATGATGGTGGTCTTGCCGGCGCCCGTGTGGCCGACGATGGCAGCTGTTTCCCCTGCTTCGATAGAGAAGGAAACGCCGCGCAGGATCCATTCGATGTCAGCCATGGCGGCAAGCACCCCAGCGCTGCTCGTCCCGCTGCCCGGCTCGGCGCTGCCAGCGGCAACGGCTGCCGCTTGCTCAGGCGTGAGGCGCTGGTAGGTAAACCAAACATCGCGAAACTCGACACGGCCCGTCCAGCGGCCCGCTGCCGGCACGACCGGGTGTGCAGGCGAAACGATCTCAGGCTGCGTGTCGATCAGCTTGAAGACCCGCTCGCTCGCCGCCATGGCAGCCTGGAGGATGTTGTACTTTTCGGATAAATCCTGGATCGGCCGGAAAAAGCGCTGCGCATATTGCATGAAGGCAACCAGCACCCCGATGGAGACGGCATTGCGCATCACGCCGCGACCGCCCAGCCAGATCACCAGCGCGATCGCGATCGAGCTGAGCAGTTCAATGGCAGGGTAATAAAGTGCATAGGCCAGGATCGAGTCCTTGAAAGCGATCATGTGTGTGCGGTTGATGGCCTCGAAATCATTTAGAGCGCGCTGCTGGCGATTGAACAGCTGCACCAGGTGCATGCCGCTCACATGCTCCTGCGTGTAGGAGTTGATCCTGGCAATGGCTGCGCGAATGCGCCGGTAGGAGTCGCGCACATACTTGCGAAAGATACGCGTGATGAACAGGATCGGCGGCAGGACGGAAAAGGTCAGCAACGCCAGCCACCAGTTCATCGTCAGCATGACGGCGACGATGCCGATGAGGACAAAAACGTCCTCGAAGATGGCGAAGATGCCGGAGGTAAACATCTCGTTCAGCGCGTCGATATCGCTGGTGAGACGGGTGACGAGGCGTCCTACCGGGTTGCGATCGAAAAAGCCGATGTGCATGCGCTGCAGGTGCGCAAAGATCTGCGAGCGCATGTCGTACATGACCTTTTGTCCGGTCCACTGCATGATGTAGGTTTGCAGAAACTCAAGCGCGTAGGACAGGGTCAGTGAGCCTAGATAGATGCCTGCCAACTCAGTGATGCCATGCGCAGGGTTCGGGCTGAGGTAGCGTGCGAGCGGCGAAGGATGCCGGGCCGCGGCACCGCCGCCGCTCATGCGCGCGTCGGTCATGTAAAGGTCGACCGCAACCTTGACCAGGTACGGCCCGAACACGTCTGCGGCCGCCTTGATCAGGATTGCCGCCAGCGACAAAACCGCCGTCCACTTATAGGGATACAGGTAGGTGAGCAGCCGGCGCATCAGCCGGCCGTCATAGGCCTTGCCTACAACATCATCCTCGTGCGCGTCCGCCATCTGCTTCCTATTCTAACGGCAGGCCCCCGGGCGAAGCCGCACCTTGTGTGGCGCAGGCGCAGCCTACACGCCACCGGGCGGTCCGCAGCCGCGCAGGCCGGTCTCAGCCCTTGATCTTGCCCGCTGCTTCGACCACGGCGGCCAGGACCTCTGGCCGGATGGATTGCCTGGTCCGTTGGAGGCCGGCCCAGGGGTCGTCTTTGAGGCGGTTGCGCCATTGTTCAAAGTTGGCCACAGCATAGGTGGGCATGCCGGCGTCGAGCTCGGACCAGTCGAGAGGGACGGCAACGCGCATGCCGGCGCGTGCGCGGGGCGAGTACGGAGCGATGGCGGTTGAGCCGCGCTCGTTGCGGAGATAGTCCAGAAAGATGCGGCCTTTGCGCGCGGCCTTGGTCATCTTGATCAGGTAGAGCTTGGGGTCTGAGCTTTCGATCGCGGCGGCCACGCCTTTGCAGAAGAGCTTGATCTCGGGCCAGGCTGGCCCCTCGGTGTGAGGCCCAGGTTCCAAAGGAACGACCACGTGCATGCCCTTGCCGCCCGTGGTTTTAACAAAGCTTTGCAGCTTGAGGTCGAGGAGGAAGTCGCGGATGAAGCGGGCGCTCGAGGCGAGCGTCGGCCAGGGCAGCGCCTCGTCCGGGTCGAGGTCGAAGATAAGCCGGTCGGGATATTCCAGGTGGTCGCGCCCGGAACCCCACGGATGCACTTCAAGCACTGCCATCTGGGCGAGCGAAACGAGAGCTTCGGCGGTGTCGATGGTGATGTAGGGCTCGATTCTGCCGGTTTTCTTGTCTGGAACCGGGATGCTGCCGATACCTTTCGGCAGACCCACCCCGGCATGTTTCTGGAAAAAGCACGGACTGGTGGACCCTTCAGGGCAGCGAACCAGGCTGGCCGGGCGTCCGGCGATATGCGGGAGCATCGAGGGGGCGATCTCAGCCAGGTAGAGGGTGAGCTGCTGCTTGGTGACCCCGGAGGCGGCGTCGAGGACCTTGTCAGGAT
>CAXTPL010000028.1:2694-7606 GCA_964246065.1 uncultured Acidobacteriaceae bacterium | reverse complement strand
CGGGGCTCCCGGGCAAGGGTGTGACGCGGGACACCCCGGCCGCGGCAGCCTCGGCAAACCGCGGCTCCTTTGTTGCGCTCAGGATGGCGGGGCTCTTTGTTTCCGGACCGGTGTGGGCGCTTGCTGCGGCCGGTTCTTTCTCAGGCTGGGGCTCCGGGGCTGAGTGGGCTGCGGGTTTAGCCTTTGGCTTGCGGGTCGGCATGGGGGCCTGCGTTAGGGCTTGCACTGGGGCTTGCTCTGGGGCTTGCTCTGGGGCTTGCTCTGGGCCCTGCTCTAGGGCCTGCTCTCGCTCCGGCGCCGGCTCCGATCGTGACCCAGGCCCTGCGTTTGCTTCCGGCTCGGCAAGTTCTAGCTCAGCGTGGCTGCTGCCCTTGCCGGGAGCCTTGCCTTGAGCCTTGCTGCCGCGCGGCGGCTTGATGGCCGGCGCCATGTCCTCCTGGACTACCGCCCCAGGCTCTTTATCTTCGCGCAAGCCCTGGAACGATGCATGCCGGACGGCACCATCGGCTGTCCAGGTCGCGAACTGGACCTCGCAGACCAGCTCCGGGCGCACCCACAGGGCGTCTTTACGCGCCAGGCTGTCGAGCTTGCCGGCAAACGGCTGCTTCTCCGTGCGCAGGGCCTCTAGCTTGGCGCGGATCATCTGGGCGCTCGCCTGGGTAAAGCCGGTGCCGGTGCGGCCGCAGTGCATGAGCGTGCCGTCCTTGTAGTAACCGAGCAGCAGGGAGCCGAGCCCCCGCCCCCGATCTTTGGGCAGCGTAAAGCCGCCGATCACAAACTCCTGGCGGCGCACGCACTTCAGCTTGAGCCAATCGTCGGAACGGCCGGGGCGATAGCGGGAGGCTCCCAGTTTGGCGACGATGCCTTCAGCGCCGAGCGAGCAGGCCTGGGCAAAGATCTCCGCCGCGGGATCGGCGCCGGAGGCGGCGACGTGTTCGCCATAGCGCAGGGCATCCTCAGCTTGGGTGCGAGCGGCAAGGAGCTGCTCGAGCAGCTGCTTGCGCTCCCGCAGGGGTAGGTCGCGCAACGCGTGGCCGTCCAGGTGGAGCAGGTCGAAGGCAAAGTAGCTCAGAGGGTTCGGGGCACCTTCGTCAAAGGCTGCCTGCAAAGCGCTGAAGCTGGTTGCGCCCTGTTCATCGAGCACGACCACTTCTCCATCAAGCACGGCGGCCTGTGCGGGCAGCGCTCCCACAGCCTCCGCCACGGCGCGCATGCGGTGTGTCCAGTCAAGGCCGTTGCGGGTGTAGAGGGTGACCTGGGGCCCGCCGGCATGGCGCTGGAGATGAGCCTGGATGCGGTAGCCATCGAGCTTGAGCTCATGGAGCCAGTCGCCGCCGGCAGGAGCCTGGTGCGCGGCGGTGGCCAGCTGCGGCGGCAGAAACTGCGGAAAGCTTTCTTCCCGCGCAGCCGCCCAGGTTGCTCCGTATACCGGGGCGGGTCGTCCCCGGGTCGCGCGGGAAAGGCGCGCATGGTTGGCGGGTGGTTTTTTCGAGTCGGGCCGGTTGGACTGCCAGCTGTGGTCGTCCTGGGCCGCGATCTGCTCGAGCGAGCGCTGCGTGATCACGCTTTGCGGCGCGGCATCGGTGATGGCCAGGGCATCGGCGGACTGCTCGTACTCGTCATGCTCCTTGATCAACAGCCAGGCCGGCTTGCTTTCATGCGCGGCCTTGCCGCCCATGCGGATCAGCGCCCACTTGCCGTGCAGCTTTTCTCCATGGAGGATGAACTTCAGGCTGCCGTTGCGCAGCCCTTCATCTACGTCGTGGCCGGGCTGAGGCTCCCAGGTACCCTGGTCCCATAGCAACACCGTGCCGCCGCCGTATTGCCCTTTCGGGATGGTGCCCTCGAAGCCGCCATACTCGATGGGATGATCTTCCACCTCCATGGCGAGACGCTTGTCGCGAACCACGTAGCTGGGGCCTTTGGCAACCGCCCAGCTCTTGAGCACACCGCGCCAGCCCAGGCGAAAGTCGTAATGCAGGCGGGTAGCCGCGTGCTTTTGCACACAAAAGGGCAGGCCCGCTGCCGGTAAAGGCGCCGGCTTGGCCGCCGCTCCGCCGCTAGGCTCGGCCGTGACACCGAAGTCTCGCATGGCTCGGTAGCGGGCCAGTTGTTCGTCGACCGCCTCGGCCGCAGTTTGGGGCGGAGGCGCCTCGGCTCCTGGTGCTTTCTTGCGCGCTGGGCTCACGCTAGCTCTCCTTTATGCCGTATTGTTCAGGCTCAATGGGCCTCGTCCGAAAGCCGGATTAGCAGCGAATGGTGTTCCACTGCCTCGGGAGCGGCGGAGTCTTTGCGTCAAGGAAAGGGAAGACAACCGCAGATCCTTCGCTTCGCTCAGGATGACAACGCTGTTTGGGGGCGCAGGCCGGCAACGCAGGCCTCCCTCCCAAACCGGGAACGCAAACCGGAAAGCAACCAGGACTCGCCTCGAGCGCGACCATCGGGAGCGTGCCCTTGCGCCGAAGGCGCGCCCGCCCGTACGGCCAGTACTAGAAGTGGTGCAGTTGTTCTTCTTCGATTGAGGCCATGGGCAGGGGCTGGCGGCCGATCTCCCGCTCCAGCGAACGGCTGACAAGATCGCGCGAGCCCAGGCCCACGGCCAGCGAAAATGCGAGGACGATACCGCCGAACAGGATGCCAAAGGCGAGATCGACGATAGCGCCGCCGATGGCCAGGTGATCGAGTACCATGGCGGCGGTGAGCACCAGCACCAGCCACTTGACGCCGGTCCCCAGCAGCCGCGCGTACTGGAGGTTCATATTGACGCCCGAGATCAGCACGCTGCGCGAAAGCAGACGGGCTATCAGGTTGCCGACGAACAGGAGCACGATGGCGCCTACCACCCGCGGAACATAGGCGAAGACGTAGGCCGAGATGCCGATCTCCGCCGTGGCCGCCTCAAAGGTTGAAAGCGCGACCAGGATCCCGATGAGCACGAACAGCCAGAAGACGACCCGGCCCACGATATAGGAAGGCGGACGAGCCGGGGTCCACTCAGCGAGGCTGGGGTTCTGCTCGAAGCGGGCATCGAAGCGGAGTGCTGCAAGGAGGCGTCGAGTGAGCCATGCCAGCCCGGCTGCAATGGCGAGAAAGATGAGCAGAACAAGAACAAACGCAAGGATGCCGGGAAGCAGCACGGCGATTTTGTTGAAGACGCGAACCATGGAGTCTTGGAGTGACTGCGCGACCTGTTGCCACATGGTGAATGCTCCTTGGGAGGTGCACAAACATTGCCTGGGCGCCGGGCCCGGTGGAATAGGGGCCCGAATGTGACGCGATAAGGTGGTTTATGGATTGAAGCGGTCAGGCCATCTCCAGCGGCGGACCAGGTAGGGCTTGCCGTCTTCAAAAGCCTTGGCCAGCTGCTCATGCCGCCGCTCCGGGCTAAGCGCGGCGCCGGCTCCCTCGGCCTCCCGCACATAGGAGGCGACCCAGCCGAGATAGAGCGGGGTAAGCGCGCCGAGCAGGTGATTGCGGCTGATGGTGCGCAGCCGAAAGGCAAGGGCGAAATCGTAGATGATGCGCACCCACAGCTCATCGTGGATGCGAAAGTTTTCTGGAGCGACCAGGGTGAGCCGCTTCAGCTCAAGGAGCGTGACCGGGGGCAGCACCAGTCCCCAAAGGTCCTGCAGGCTGCGCCAGCCCAGCAGAAAAGAGTCGATCATCGGCTTGGCATCCGGGTGCGGGTCGGGCCGAGGGGCAACCGGCAGCGCGGAAACTGCGCCGGCAAGCACCGGAGACTGCGAGCCTCGAACGCGCTGCCACAAGGGGGCGTTGTGCTCAATCTCTGCAAAGACCGAGCCTACGAGCTGGGCGATGACTGCGCTCAACTCCAGCCCCTCTGTACGCTGGGCGTGCTGGGCCGGCAGCGCGGCTTCGGCGACCGGAGCGTCTATGGTGGCGGCCACGGTGGCCGGCCACAGGATAGAGCCGGCAGCAGCGTGCGCGGGGCCGGCGCTGCTTTGCAGCAGGCGGGCTACAAGGCGTGAGGAGACGGCATAGTCCGAGGCAAGCGGAAAGCGGACACGCTTACCGTAGAGAGCCCGCGTGAGCGGCGCGAGGATGCTGCTGTTAAGCAGGCTGTCATAGCGCCCTTGCCGGTACACAGGCAGCACCAGTTCAGCCTGGCGGGTAAGCACGGGGAGTGCGAGCGCCGCGATGCTGCTCTGCGTTACGGTCTGGAGATCGGGGTTGAGCAGCACGCAGACGCGGGCCTGCCCCTGCGCGGCAAGCGCGAGCAGGGTCCGCTGCGAGGCGGCGGCTACCGCCCAGGGCGTCGCCGCGCCCTCTTCAGCGGGTGGGGCGTAGGGCAGCAGCCGCACCCCCGCGGTGCGGGCAGGCTCACCCTCAAGCCCGGCATAGGCCAGCGTGATCTGCAAAGGCTCCGCGCTGCCGCCGAGGCCCTGGGAGAGGGTGTCCGCAGCTTCGCGGAGCGCTTCCGGTTCAACAAATCCGGTGATCCCGAGGAACACATCGCATGTTCCGACCTGCTCGACCGGCGGCGCGCTTTGTACCAGCTCTTCGTGTGTGGCCATCGAGTCGTTTTTCCCTATACGTTACAGTGGCAGTGACAAAATGCCCGAGAGCGGGATGCGGACCCAGCCCGGGCGATTATTCAATTCGTATACCAGCTCATACAGCGCTTTATCGAGCAGGTAGCCGTCCAGCAGACTGCGAAAGGCTTTTTCCTCCGGCGGCACGAGGGAAGAGCCTGCCACGGTTGAGCGATACGACTCAAGATACTCCTCAACCACGGCTGCCTCCCACAGGCGCGCCCAGGGTTCCAGCTGGTCCTGCTCTTGCGGACGCCGCGTAGCCCGGCGGCCGAGCGCGGCGTAGGCTGCGTAGGAGAAGGCCCGGACCATGCCCGCGACGTCCTTGATGGGCGATTGATTAGCGCGGCGCTCTTCCA
>CAXTPL010000028.1:0-2684 GCA_964246065.1 uncultured Acidobacteriaceae bacterium | reverse complement strand
CGGCGACAAACTCGGCAAACTTGCCGTGGATGGCCCGTCGGCGGCTGAGGACCAGGCCTGCGAGTTCAACCGCATCGTCAGAAAGGGCGGGCAGCCCGCCGCGAAGCACGTCGAACGCGGCTGAGCCGTGCGCTGCCAGCTCGTCTGAAAGGGCCGCCAGGTAGGCCGCATCCATCGGTTCGGCGGCAAAGGCCGGGTCGCGGGTAGGCGTTGCCAGCGCTAGGTGCATCTCCGCGGTGCGACGGCCGAGCGTGCAGGCCGCTTCCAGGTAGATCCCGGCAAAGTCGCGCGCCTGCCGCATGGCTGGCGAAGCGGCATCGATGCCGACATTGGCTCGCGGCAGCTGCGACGGCGGGAACTGCGATGTAGCGCAGGACTCATAAAAGCGATCGAGTTCTTCAAGCGTCCACTGCCAGCCATCGCCCTGATTTTGTACCAGGCCCTGCAGCATCGCGATAGTCGCCGGTTGGGCGCCGCCGGGTGCGGTGTAGTCGATCGAGCCGGCAAATGGGGCAATGTTGCGGAAGGAGGCTTCTTCGGTGAGAAAGCGTCCAATCTCCACATCGGGATTGGCTCCGAACTGCTGCCGGCGAAACAGCTTCATGATGAGCTTGTCGCCGAAGAAGATCGAGGTATTGCTTTGTTCGGCCGAAGAGCGCTTGGGCGGCAGGGCGACTGCGTTTCCGCGCAGCTCAGTGAACAGGGTGCTGGGTGTGCCGCGCAGCACACCTTTTTGCATGGGCACTTCGGCGCCCCGGGCGGTGGTGTTCAGCAGCGCTGTGCTGGCTTCTTCGCTGTAGAGCGCGTCGGCCAGCACCCCTGTGCCCGCAGGCGAAAGCACGGCTCCGAGGATGGCGCCGGGCGACGTTTCACGCAGCGCTTCAGCTTCCGGGCCAAGCAGGATCTTAAGCGGCAACAGGTAGGTTTCCGCCTCACCTGCCGTGTAGTTGACCTGCACAAAGGCAAGCGCGACCGTCCCGGAGTTAAGCCCGCCCGTGTCGAGCACACCCCAGTCCAGGACCTCGGCCGAGGCGATGTGGCGGCTCTTGGCGCCGAACCAGCGTTGGCGTGGCAGATACTCTGGGAGCAGCTTCTCGCCGATCACCATGCCGGCGCTGGTAAACACACTTTGCCAGTCAAGCGCACTGCTGACAGAAAGGGTGGAACTGGCGCCTTCGGCCTGCGGCTGAAGCAGCTCGGCGTCGGGTGAGGGTTGCAGCTCAAGCCAGAAAAACCCGTAAGGCCCAAGGGTGATGGGATAAGGCGAACGGGTGATGGTGGGGAACTCGACATAGCCGACCATCTCGATCGGGACCATACCTTCAAACTCGGATAAGTCGAGGGTAACCGGCTGCGCGAAGCGAGACAGGTTGGCGATGCATAGCACCTTCTGCTCGCCGAGCCGCCGCACATAGGCAAGCACCTTGCGATTTGCAGGGTGGAGAAAGGTGAGTGTGCCGCGCCCGAAGACGGAAAAGAGCTTGCGCAAGGAGATCATGTTGCGCATCCAGCTTAGAAGCGAAGACGGATCGCTTTGCTGGGCCTCGACATTGATCGCCTCATAGCCCCAGACGGGGTCCATGATGACGGGCGAAAATAGCTTGGCCGGGCTGGCTTTGGAAAAGCCGGCATTGCGGTCGCCCGACCATTGCATGGGAGTGCGAACGCCGTTGCGGTCGCCCAGGTAGATGTTGTCGCCCATGCCTATTTCGTCGCCGTAGTAGAGGATAGGCGTGCCCGGAAAAGAAAACAGCAGGGAATTGAGTAACTCGATGCGCCTGCGGTTGTTATCGACCAGGGGCGCCAGGCGGCGGCGGATACCGATGTTGATGCGCATGCGCGGGTCGGCCGAGTAGGCCAGATACATGTAGTCGCGCTCTTCGTCGCTCACCATTTCAAGCGTGAGCTCGTCGTGGTTGCGAAGGAAGATACCCCACTGGCAGTTTTCCGGGATGTCCGGAGTTTGCGCCATGATTTCAGTGATGGGCATGCGGTCTTCCTGTCGGAGCGCCATGTAGATACGCGGCATCAACGGGAAGTGGAAGGCCATGTGGCACTCGTCGCCATCGCCGAAGTAGGGGCGTACGTCGGCAGGCCACTGGTTGGCTTCAGCCAGGATGAGGCGGCCGTCGTAGCCCTCATCGATTGCTGCGCGGATCTGCTTGATGGCGGCGTGGGTCTCGGGCAGGTTTTCGCAGCTGGTGCCGTCGCGCTCGATCAGGTAAGGGATCGCGTCCATGCGCAGCCCGTCCACGCCCATATCGAGCCAGAACCGCATGACGTTGATGACCTCTTCAATCACGCGCGGATTATCGAAGTTGAGGTCTGGCTGGTGCGAGAAAAAACGATGCCAGTAGTAGGCCTGCGCAACCGGGTCCCAGGTCCAGTTAGACTTTTCGGTGTCGGTAAAGATGATGCGAGCTTCTTCGTACCGCTTGTCGGTCTCGGACCAGACGTAGAAATCACGCTCCGGCGAACCGGCGGGCGCATGTCGAGCTGCCTGGAACCAGGGGTGCTGGTCAGAGGTGTGATTGATCACCAGCTCGACCATGACCTGCATGTTGCGATCATGTGCGGCGTGGAGAAACTCCTTGAAGTCGTCGACAGTGCCATAACTTGGATTGACCGACAGGTAATCGGAGATATCGTAGCCGTCGTCGCGCAAAGGTGAGGGAAAAAAGGGC
>CAXTPL010000027.1:23381-25949 GCA_964246065.1 uncultured Acidobacteriaceae bacterium | reverse complement strand
CCAGGAGGGGCTTACCAACTCGCAAGCCGGGCATGCCGACGCAGCACGCGCCAATTTCGACTATGCAGTTGACCTGCTGCTGACCAGCGGTGCGGACCTGAAGTCGGATGAGGCGCTCAGCGCGGAGCTCGACCGCGTCGTGGACTCGATCAACACGCTCGAGATGGATGCGCTGCGGCAGGGAGACAGCAGGCAGGCCACCAGCGAGCCCGCGCCGGTCGACATTGCCAACGATGTCACCTTCCCTGTCGACCCCAGCGTAAAAGCGCAGGCCATTGAAGAGCTGCGCACCACCCAGTCCGATCTCCCGCTGGTAATGAACGACTATGTTGCCAGCTACATCAATTTCTTTTCGTCCACGGGCCGCGGCCACGGCACCCTGGTGGCTTCACTCGAGCGTGCGGGCAAGTACAAGGCCATGATCCAGAAAGTCCTCAAGGAAGAAGGCGTTCCGCAGGATCTGATCTACCTTGCAGTAGCCGAGTCGGGCTTTCGCCCCCGGGCAGTCAATCCTTCGGGAGCCGCCGGCATGTGGCAGTTTATGCCTTGGGGCACCTATGGCTTGTCGCGAACAGGCTGGTACGACGAGCGCTTTGACCCTGAAAAATCGACACGCGCCTACGCGCGAGACATAAAGAAGACCTACGAGCAGCTGGGTGACTGGTACCTGGCCATGGCTGCGTACAACTGGGGCACGGGCAATGTGCAGCGTGCCGTGCAACGCACCGGCTATGTCGATTTTTGGCAGCTGTATCGGCGCAACAATCTGCCCGAACAGACTAAAAACTATGTTCCCATCATTCTCGCTGTGACCATCATGGCGAAAAACCCGAAGCAGTACGGGCTTGAAGGCGTCGTGCCTGACAATGCCGTGTTGCCCGATGACGTGACCACCAACTATTCCATCGACATGGCCCTGGTCGCCGACCTTACAGGCGCGTCGGTGCAAACCATCGATGACCTGAACCCGAGCCTGCTCCGGGGAAGGACGCCGCCGGACGAGTCCTACGTGCTGCACGTGCCGGCCGGCACGAAAGACCTTTTCCTGCAGCGCGTGGCAGAGATTCCTGAGGACAAGCGGACCAGCTGGCGTTACCACCGGCTTGCGCCCGGAGAAACGCTTGACGAGGTGGCGCGCAGCTTTCACACCTCCGCGGCTGATATTGCGTTTGTCAATCAACTGGATGCGACGGCGAGCCTTGCGCATACGCAGGCGCTTATCGTGCCTGTGACTCCGGCGCGTGGGGCAACCGGCGCGCACAGTGCCGTGTACAAGGTCCGCCGCGGAGACACGCTGGTGACGATCGCGGATCAGTTCAGCGTCACCGTCGAGCAGCTGCAGCAGTGGAACCACATCACGGCTCGCTCCATTACGGCCGGGCGGAAGCTTTATGTCGCCGAGCCCGCGCGGATTGCACGTGGAAGCCGCGCCACCCGCACGCGCGCAAAAAGCGGCACACCGCGAAGCACGCAACGCGCATCCCATCGCGCAGAGACAGGCAGAGCGCACTCGAGCAGCCGCGCAAAGAGCAGCAGCGCTAAACCTGCGAAGCATTTCACCGCACACCGGTAAAGGTATGCGCATGCAGCATGAAGCGCGCGAGCCAGATTAGTCACTTGCGCATATTCGCTTCTCGTAGCAAGCTGTTGCTATAATCCGCGCCGCGGCTACTGTATGCGCGCATCGCATTTGCTGTGTACGTGAGCAGTCACCAGGTTCCCAGCCGGAGGGCATATTCTATGCAGGACGATTTCAAGCTGTACGCTATGGCGCACGATGAAGAACAAACCAGGCTTTCTTTGAAGAACGATGCTGAGGAAAGCGAAGACTTCGATGATGACGATGAGGAAGAAGAAGAAGTCAGTGTGGCCACTTCCTCAGATGACGACGACGATGAGGAGGACGACGACGAGGACGAGGATCCGGACGAGGACGAAGACCTGGTCGATGCGCCCGCTGCCTCCGGCAAGCCACTCGAGGGCTTGATGACCGAGGACGATGAAGAAGAAGAGGACGAACTGGAGGAAGGCGCGCTTGATGCCGATCTGTCGGTAGAAGAGGCAAGCCCTGCACCGGCGAAGCGTCGCGGCAGAAAGCCGGGCCCCAAGAAGGGCGCTGCGAAAACACCGGCGACCAAGAAGGCTGTCAGCAAGAAATCAGCACCTGCTGCCAAGAAGACTTCGGCCAAAAAGACGGCGGCCAAGAAGACTTCAGCCAAGAAGAGCGCAGGGGCCAAGCAGGCCAAGCCTGCCGCAAAGAAAACCGCCGCGAAGACAAGCGCGCGTGACGGCGGAAGGGCCGGCAAACAAGCCAAGGCCGGAAAGACGGGCGCAACCGGTACCAAATCTACGAAGCGAGGTACTCCTTTGGCAGTGAAGAAAGCAGCAAGCAAGACACCGGCAAAGAAAACTGCAACCAAGAAGGCGGCCGCAACCAAGACGCCTGCGAAGAAGACCGCAACCAAAACCACGACCAAGGCTGCCGCCAAGAAAACGGCAACCAAGACGCCCGCGAAGAAGAGCGTCGGACGGCCACCGAAGTCGGCAACCCCGGCAAAGGCTGCCAAG
>CAXTPL010000027.1:8677-23371 GCA_964246065.1 uncultured Acidobacteriaceae bacterium | reverse complement strand
ACAAAGAAGACCGCGACCAAAAAGACCGCGGCCAAAAAGACAGCCAGCAAAAAGGCAGCGAAGTAAGGCTGGCTCCGATCTACCTCAGGCAAGCAAAAGCGCCCGGCACCCGCCGGGCTTTTTTGCGTCTGCGCCTCATTCTGTACAAGCCGTGCGAAAAGCCCGCGCTTGCATCCCGGGTGCGCTCGGCGGTCCGCGCCTTGCTGGCCGGGCCACGCAAACGAACGGCGCCCGCAGAAGTACCGGGCGCCGAAA
This sequence comes from uncultured Acidobacteriaceae bacterium, assembly GCA_964246065.1. Classification (GTDB taxonomy): domain Bacteria; phylum Acidobacteriota; class Terriglobia; order Terriglobales; family Acidobacteriaceae; genus EB88. The sequence goes on along the minus strand of CAXTPL010000027.1, from coordinate 23,116 downwards.
CGCTTCAAAAAAACAATTGCACGCAGGTGCCGCGTGCGGTTTTAACCCTTGTGCTCGTCGCTTGAAAGCTCCGCCAGAACCTCGGTGCTGTGGTGCGAAGGATCGACCCCGGTCCACACCTTGACGATCTTGCCTTCAGGATTGATCAAAAACGTATTGCGCTTGGCAATCTTCATGATGCCGTAGTTGGCCAGCGAGCCATACTCGGCCACAACCTTTTTATCTGCATCGCTCAGCAGCTTGAAGTTCAAGCCTTCTTTTGCGCAGAACTGCTTGTGGCTGTCCACGGTGTCGACGCTGACGCCGACGACCACGGCGTGCATTTTCTCGTACTTTTCGGCGTCCTGCTGAAAGTTATGCGCCTCGATGGTGCAGCCAGAGGTCATGTCCTTGGGGTAGAAGTAGAGAACCACCCACTTACCATGGAAGCTCGACAGACTGGTCGGGGTGCCGTCCTGAGAAGGCAGTGTAAAGGCGGGCGCGGTTTGCCCGGCCTGCGGCATGGCGTCGTCGGCTGCGAAAGCGCGTGTGCCGGCCCAGCCAAGGCCGAACACGAGAAGGCAGGAAGCAAAGATCAGGGAAAGCCTGGACATGGATGTCCTCCGCCGCTGATTATCCTCGTTCCGTCGCGACAATCGCAAGCAAAGATGCGTCGGCAAGCGCAATGACTTGTTCGCGATCGAAGACAAGCGTACGCGAGGCCTCTATCGAAAGGCAGGTAGCCCCTGCGCGCAGCATTGCCTCCACGGTAGCTGGGCCGATCACCGGGACGTCGAAGCGCAGGTCCTGCTTGGGCTTTGCGACCTTGACGACGGTAAGCGAGCGCCCTACCGTCGAGGCTTCCCCTTCGAGCGAGCGCATCAACGCCCCTGCGCGTTCAATGGTCGCGTCGGTGCCCTCCATGGCTTCCACCGCAACACAGGCCTGGCCGGCAACCACCACGGTCTGCCCTATGTCGTAGCTTGCGATGCCGAGCGCCACGCTGCGCCCGTAGGCAAGGTCAGCCAACTCGGCCTGGCTGGGCGCGCGGCGCGTCAGCACGCCCGCAGGCGCCAGCAGCGGCTGGAGGTACGCGGTCGAGGAGATCAGCTCGATGCCCTCGTCGCCCAGCACCCTGGCAATGGCGCCGAGCAGCATGTCAGTATTCCTGGTACGCAGCGAGAGCAGCAGCTTGGCCAGGCGCCAGTCCGGGCGGATGCTCGAGAAGATCTGCTTATGCCTGACCTGCCCCGCCATCACGGCCTGCCGAACCCCTTCGCGTTGAAAGGTGGCAATGAGGCGCGAAAGCTCCCCCAGCGAAAACCAGTGCACGCGGACGCCTGGATCGCCGGCGGCACGCGCGTCCATCTCCGGGTCGGTCTCTTCTTGTATCGCGGCCACGATGACTTCGGCTCCGTGCGCGCGCGCGGCCTCAAGCAGCAGGAACGGGAAGCGCCCGTTGCCGGCGATCAGCCCAAGGCGTTCCCGCCCCTGGATCTGGCCGGTGGGGATCGGACTGGAGGGATTCTGGCTGGAGGGCAGCATAGTTACTTCAATACGCCGCGCTGCGACGACTCAATAAACTCGACCAGGTAGCGCAGATCGGCGTCTGCATCCGCATCGACGCTAGGGACAAGCTTCAGCTTTTCGAGTGCCTGTGTGGTGTTGAGCCTGCCCGCGAGCAGCAGGCGAAACGCATTTTGGATCGCGCGCAGCCGCTGCTTTGAAAATCCGCGCCGCTCCAGGCCAACCTTGTTCAAGCCGTAGGCGTGTGTTTCCCGCTTGGCAGAGGTGAGCGAAAACGGCAGCACATCCTGGGTGATCGTGGTGCCGCCGCCGATATACGCGTAGCGTCCGATGCGGCAGAACTGATGCACCGGGCACAGCGCGCCCACGCTGGCATAATCTTCCACCACCACATGCCCGGCGAGCGTGGCCGCGTTCGCCAGGATGCATCCGTCGCCGATCACGCTGTCATGCCCGATGTGCGCGTAGGCCATGATCAGGCAGCCCGATCCGATCCGCGTTGCACCGCCCCCGCCGGCCGTTCCACGCGAGATGGTCACGCTTTCGCGGATGACGTTGTCATCGCCGAGAGACACGCCGGTGGGCTCGTCTTTGTATTTCAGATCCTGCGGCGCTACGCCCACTGCTGCAAAGGGATAAAAGCGGTTGCGCGCGCCGGCCGTGAGATGGCCGTCAAGCACCACATGCGAGACCAGCTCGCAGTCCTCGCCGAGCACCACATCCGGCCCCACCGTGCAGAAAGGGCCGACTGTACAGGAGGCAGGAATGTGTGCCGAGGCAGAAACAAGCGAGCTGGCGTGAACGCTCACTCGGCGGTCGCTGCGATTAGCTCGCGCGTCACCGGAGTTTCTTCTACGGTTGGGTGGGCAGCGGATCGGCTCGCAGGCTGGCCCTCCTGAGTGCCTGCCGGGTCGGTCGCCGGCTTGCTTTCCGCTTTGTTCACCTGCTTGCGCGGCACAAGCGCACAGCTCAGCATCGCCTCACAAGCCAGCTTGCCGTCCACATACGCTTTGCCTTCCAGCCGAACGGCGCGTGAGCGCGTCTGCAGGATCGTTACCTCCAGCCGCAGCTGGTCGCCAGGGCGCACGGGCTGGCGAAACTTTGCCCCATCCACCCCGGTAAACAACATCAGCTTGTTCGCCGGGTCAGGAATGTCAAGCAGCACGAGCACGCCGCCTGCCTGCGCCATCGCTTCCACCACCAGCACACCGGGCATAATCGGGTACCCGGGAAAGTGGCCCAGGAAGAACTGCTCGTTGATCGTCACGTTCTTGATGGCGACGATTCGCTTTCCGCGGTCTACTTCGGCGATGCGGTCGATCAGCAGAAAGGGGTAGCGATGCGGAAGCAGCGCCATGATTTCGTCGATGTCCAAAGTCTGCTGGGCGGTCGAATGACCGTTCCCGGGTCCGTGAAGAGTATCCATAGCTGTCTTTGAAAGTATATAGACCGGCGTTGCTCTTGCGGGCGCGCTCGGGGGTGTTAGCGGCGAAAGTATCGCCCGTGGCCGCCGTTTGCCCAGGGGTTGTAAGCCGCGGCAAAGGCCGCGCGGTCGCTCACCGGCGGATGCGTGTAGCTCCACCAGACGACAAAACGGTTAGGCTGAGGATCCTCAAGCCAGGCGCGGCCCAGACGGATTTCATCCGCCACGGCAACCGCTTGCGGGTCGGCCACCAGACCATGGATCACCTCTTGGCCATATACATCGGCTTCATGCTCCTCCATGCGGCTGAAGGCGTTGGCTAAAGGGTCAGCCAGGAAGGCAAGCGCGGTGGCCAACAGCAACAGCAAGCCGACCGAGGACCAGTCGGCCGGATTCTCCGCAATGTGCCAGGCCTCGCCCTTGCCGCGGCAGATCGACTGCAGCAGCTGAAAGGTCAGCCAGAAGAAGAACAGCAGCAGGGCCGCCGAGTAGAGCATCCCCTTCCAGATGTGCCCTAGCACGTAGTGCCCCTGCTCATGCCCGTAGATGTCGAGCAACTCCTCCACCGGCACGCCCGCGCCTGGCGTCTTGCCGGCAGGCCCGCCGGGCAGTGTTGTATCCCACACCACCACGCGCTTTGAGGCGCCGAAGCCGGTCACATAGGCATTCATGCCGGTCAAGCGCCGGCTCGCGTCCATCACAAAAATGCGCGAAGGTGGAATGGCGAGGCCGCCGCGTGTCACGACGCGCTCCAACTGCAGAACCAGAGCGGGATCGCGCTCGGCAAGCGGCGTGAAGTGGTTAAACAGCGGGTCAATCACCAGTGGCGCTGCAAAGACCCCCAGCACGAGAAAGGGGAGCGTCCCCAGCCAGAAGGAGAGCCAGGCCAGGCGCGGAGTGCGACGCAGCAGCGCATACAGGCCGGACAGCACAAGCGTGCCCATGCCGACCAGCAGCAGCGTCGACAAACCCCAGTCCGCAAGCCACGCACCCCAGCGCTCGATCGAGAGGCCGAAGCAAAGACTGACCCGGTGCCCGAGCGCGGCTTGCGGCAGATTGAGGAGCGAAACCAGGAGCAGCCAAAGCGGGGCGACCACCAGCCCTTCAAGAAACGGGTGCTGGACGCCTGCGTGTTGCGAGCCGGCCAAGCGGGCCGCAAACGCTCCGACCCGCTCTCCTGCCCGACCGCGTACGAGCAGAAACAGAGTGAGCAGGGTCCAGCCGAATCCGCCGAAATAAAGCGCCGTGCGCCAATGTTCCAGAGCCTGAGCCTTGCTGAGCAGATCAGGCGGAAGCATATAAGGGTTCAGCGCCAGAGCCGCCTGCACGGTGCGTGGAGAAAGGTGAGCAGCGTACATCGGCAGCATGGCAGCACTGTACCGCAAGTGGCTCCCGGCGTTTTCCAAAGGGGTTTGATCCTGCGGTGCCGCTCCCACAGTGGACGATCAAAATCGGCAGGTGTACATCTTCCATGAATACCTCCTGCGCATATTTCGGTACGTTTTTGCTTTTGCATCATCTAACGAGTACTCTGCCGATCGGAGACCTCGTCTTTGCGCCTGCTTGTGCCTGCTGTGCTTTTCTTTTCCGCTGTTTGCTGCACCTATGCCCAGCAGGGCGGGTCGCCAGAGGGCGCGCTTCCCGCTGCTCAGCCTCTCAGGATCGCCCTGTCGAACCTGCCCGACTCTCCGGGCCTCCTGCAGCAAACGCCGCCGAGCAACCCTGCTCCGCACAGTGACGCTGCCGTGGACCAGGCGGCGCAGGCAAAGGGCGAGAAGCCTCCTTTGCAGCAGCCCAAGCGCATTCTGGGCCTGATGCCCAACTACCGCGCGGTCAGTGCCGGAACCATTCCTCCGCCTCCTACGGCGAAGGAGGCCTTTATGGTTGCCACGCAAAACTCCTTCGATTATTCGGCTTTCGTCTTTACCGGCCTTACCTCCCTGATTGCGAAAGGAGACGACAGCCATCCACAGCTTGGCAAGGGCGTAGGCGGCTTGTGGGCCTACACGTGGCGCGGCTTTGTCGACAAGGCGGATGGAAACTACTGGGTGATCTTTGTGCTGCCGAGCGCCTTTCATGAAGATGAGCGCTACTATGCGCTGGGAACCGGCTCCATCCTCAAGCGGGCGACCTACTCCGTCAGCCGGGTCGCCATTACGCCGGACTACCACGGGCATAACACGGTCAACGCGGCGGAGTTAATCGGGCGAGGCATCGCGCAGGGGATTTCGCTCTCCTACTATCCCAGCCAGGACCGGACTGCCGGCGATCTCGCCACCAAGTACGCGTACGCCGTGATGCGCGACGCCGCCACCAACGCCTTTCGGGAGTTCTGGCCCGATATCGCGGTGCACGTCCTGCACCGCCAGCCTTGATACCAAGCGACGTCAGGCCGCTCAGACCAGCCTTGGTCGAGCCTCCATCCAGCCTCCATCCAGCCTCCATCCAGCCTTAGTCCAGCCGCGTCAGGTAGGCGGCACCCTCTTCCGGCGAAAGCTCACCCGCTATCTCCACCGCGCGTGCCTTGTCGTCGCCCGCCGGACGGATGCGCACCCAGTGGCCGGTAGGCCCGGTAAACTCCACGACATTTGCCGTGTGGTAGCGCCTTTGCAGCTTCTCTTCCAGGGCCACTGCTTTGCCCTCGTGCTGGAAGGCCCCGATCTGCACGCACCATCGGCCGCCAGTCTCGATCGGCTTGGGCGCAGCAAAGACCTCGATGCGTACTACGGCAGTGCCTGGCAGCCACACGCCGATTGCCTTGGCCGAGGCCACCGATAGATCGAGCACGCGCCCTGGCACGAACGGCCCCCGATCCGTGACATGCATCACCGACGCCTGGCCGGTGCGCACGTTGGTGACCCGCAGCAACGAGCCCATGGGCAGCGTGCGATGCGCGGCTGACAACATGTTCTGGTCGAAGATCTCCCCATTTGCTCCGCGATGCCGGTCATAGGGCGGCCCATACCAGCTTGCAGTCCCGGTTTCTATATAGATGGGCACATGGGCGCTGACAAAGGCCAGGTCCGCGGGAGCTCCCGTAGCGGCAGCCTGGGTGGGCATGGCAAGCGGCGCAGCGGCACCTTTGCTCGTCGATACCTCCGGACCGGCCGCCGAGGTCGCGGCAGAAGGGGCAACAGGCAACGGAGGAGGAGCCGGGGCATACGCGCGCTGCTGCTTATGCCCGCAGCCGGCGAGCAGCCATAGGCCCAGCGCCATGCACGCCTGGGCACGGCACAGGGCGCGAGCGTGCTCCCGCTTCAACGCTCGGTGCTCCCTCGACCACTGCCGCCCGCTGCGCGCCCGGTACCGGCGCGGTCCAGATGCTCGGCCATCTTTTGCAACTGCTCTGCTGCCGCGCGCAGCCCCACAGAAGAGGACCGGCGCACCTCAGGCACCACCTCGTCGTTCATATAGCCGATCAATCGCTTAACCTCAGCCTCCACTTCCCTGGCTGCCCCGCGCACCGCGCCACCCACACCCGGTCCTTCCGTCATCGCCTCACCTCTGCCAGTCCTAGGGTCGGACAGGTGGGTGCGCCGGTCAACCGCAATCAAGCACCGAGGTACCCAGCCGGTACTTGTTGGGAGCATCCCCAGCTGTGCTTTCGTTCTCCCATGGGCAGCGATCTATCATCCAAGTACAGGGTTGGGCGGCTGCTGCGTGGCCGAACTCCCAAAAGGACCTGCGTGCATCAAGGGCTCTCTGGCATCGGTTTGCGTGTTTTCGTGGCCTGGTTGGTACTGGCTGCGCCGACAGGGTACGCGCAGCAGCAAGGCGAGCCGGGGGGCCCGGTCGCGGTGCCGGCAACGCGCTCCAATACGCCCGCAGGCGTCGAGCGCCGCCGCTGGTCCGGCGTTGTGGAGCCGGGCGAAAAGGTCCCAGAGCTCACCAACAAAGACAAATGGCTCTTCCCCCTGCATGAGACGCTTCGTCCGGTCGCGCTTTTTCCTGCCGTCGTCTCAGGAGGCTACGGCATCCTGAAGGACAGCGACCCCAAGTACGGCATCAACTCCGAAGGCTTTGGCGAACGCACCGGAGCTGCCTTTCTACGGCAGACCAGCACCCGCTTCTTCGCCGATGGCCTGCTGCCCGTCCTCTTCCATGAGGATCCTCGCTACTTCCGCAAAGCCTATGGCAGCTACACCGCGCGAAGCCGCTATGCGATCGAACGCGTCCTGATCGATCAGCACGACTCCGGCAAGCGCGGGATCAACCTTTCCGATCTTCTCGGCCGCGGAATGTCAGCCGCACTCACCCAGACCTACTACCCGGAGACCAGCCTGAACACGGGCGTGGTGATGCGGACCTGGGGCGTCTCGCTTGCAGGCGACGCAGGCATCAATCTCCTGCAGGAGTTCTGGCCCGATATCCAGCGCAAGATCTTGCCTCATACCCGCCTCCTGCGCTAAAGGGGCAGTGAGTCTGCCATAGCCGGCGGGCGTTGGGCAAGCAAAGTCGTGTCCCATTCAGTGACGCCAGTACCCAACCGGGTGCGTATTTTCCCCGTTCAGTTCAAGTTCATACGGCTTGCGCCAAAACCGCGTTTATCTTTAGGGCACAGGGTTTCCTCCTTTAGGCGGCGCCGTGCGCCATATCCCTTGTCTATACTGTGTTGCTTACCGCATCAAACCAGGAGAACGACACGCATGTCGAAAGCAGTAAAGTACGCTGAGAGAACACTGACCATCGCAGCCCAGGGCGCGTGGACTGTCTTCGAGAAGCTCAACAGCATCAAGCCGAACCAGAGCTTCACCCCCAAGTGGTCTGACAAGCCGCTGCTGAAGAGCTATCAGAAAGAGAAGCCCCCTCTCGGCTGGCCGCGTACTACCGATTCGCTCTGCCCGCGCTGCGTGCCGGAGATTCGCCAGCAGATCGTCGACGGCAAACTGCCGCACGAGATCCTCTTGAACGAGAAAGTCGGCGAGATCAAGGCGCAGATCATCGAGCGCGACGGCAAGATCCTGATGGTGAAGGATTGCCCCAAGCACGGCCACTTTGAAGATGTCATGTCGATCGATACCGAGTTCTTCCGTCACCTGGAAGAGGTCTTTCCTGGCCGCGACATCAAGGCGCACAACGACGAAGGGCTCCACAACCATGGGACCTCGACGGTGACCCACGGCCGCGGCTCGGTGCTGACCATCGACCTGACCAACCGCTGCAACATGATGTGCGATCCGTGCTTTATGGACGCGAACCAGGTGGGCTTTGTCCATGAGCTGACGTGGGACGAGATCAAGACCATGCTCGACAACGCGATCACCATCAAGCCGCGTCGTCAGATGTCGGTCCAGTTCTCCGGCGGCGAGCCGACGCTTTCTCCCTACTTCCTCGACGCTGTCGCCTATGCCCGCAAGGTTGGGTACAACTCTGTTCAGGCTGCGACCAACGGCATCGAGTTTGCCAAGTCAAAAGAGCTGTGCCGCGCTGCTGCCGAGGCTGGTCTGCGCTATGCCTACCTGCAGTTTGACGGCATCGGCAATGCTGCTAACTCGCACCGCAAGGTTGGCAACGCGTTTGACGTAAAGCTCCAGGCGATCCACAACCTGCACGAGGCCGGCGTTGACATCGTGCCTGTCACGACGATCATCAACGGCATCAACAACGAGCAGGTTGGCCGCATCATCCAGTTCGCGCTCGACAACCCCAAGCGCATCAACTTCATCTCGTTCCAGCCTGTATCCTTCACAGGGCGCGATGAGGCCGTCACTGATGAGCGCCGCGAAGCGCAGCGTTACACGCTTTCGCACATGGCGCACGATGTGAAAAATCAGACCGGGCTCGGCGAGCCGACGCGCGACTGGTTCCCGATCTCCTTTATGTCGACCTTTTCAGACTGGGCTGACCTGGTGCACGGGCCGAACCACGACTGGGGCCAGCTCTCCTGCGGATGCCATCCGAACTGCGGCATCGGCATGGCGCTGATGATCGACAAGGAAACTAAAGAAGCTGTCCCCGTGACTGCGTTTTTGAACGCCGATCGCCTGGCCAAAGACGTCGCCAAGGTCAACGATGCGGCGCGGGGCAAGTTCCTCTCTATCGTCGGCGTGACGCTGGCGCTGCTGCGCAACTACGACCCTACCAAGTCGCCGACGCACTTTAAGATCGTGGATCTGCTGGCGAAGTTTGACAAGTGCTTCGGCGCGACCGGCCGCAACTATGGCAAGGTCACCGCCGACCGCAGCATGGCCGACATCGAGAAGCGTCGCCAGGACCGTTGGAACTTCCTGTTCATCGCCGGCATGTGGTTTCAGGACCTGTTCAACTACGACTTCCGCCGCACCGAGCAGTGCATCATTCCTTACGCGACGCAGGAAGGCGAGATCAGCTTTTGCGCCTACAACACGGGCGTGGGCTGGCGCAATATCATCGAGAAGATGCACATGACCTCCACGCTCACCAAGTGGTATGAAGAGCATGGCCGGCATGAGATCTTTGCGGGCGGAAAGAATGTAGGCATGGGCGACGCGCAGCACACACTGGTCTTGAACGACGAGCACGTGCACGCAGCGGCCAACGACACCTTTGAAAAGTCGGGCGTAGCCAAGAACTCGCGCGAAGAAAAAATTCGCGCAAGGGACGCCAAGCTGAAGCTGGATGCCGAGAATGCGCGCATGGCAAAGCTTTATCGCGAAACGGTGCTGGGTGAAAAGCCGGCCGAGCCGGGCCTGATCTCGATCGGCTCGATCGCGCCGGCGCCCAAGCCAGTCGCCGCAGCCGAGCCAGTCAAGACGGAAGAAACCGTCATGGGGGACTAGGACTGCGCGTCCGGCGGTACGCGGCTTCGCCGCAAAGACAAGGGCCACCCGCGAGGGTGGCCCTTGTTGTGAGTCACGGCGACCGGGCTCTCCTTCGCTAACAGAGGATGCGCCTGTATTTTGCAAACTATGCATTTGCTTTCGTCTATTTGCTTCTGCAAGTACAAAGTTCTTTATCGGGTAGTCATGATCCGCTGGACGTTCTCGCTAGCGTCTTTGAAGGAGTACGTATGCGGACGCCTAGCTTACGATTATCGTTCTTGTGCAGACCAATCCGGCCGAGGTAAGGGAAGCAAGTCAGATTACTCAAGCCGGCTGCCAGGCGAAGAACGTTCCTCGAGTATTGAACCGATTGCAGTAACCAGCCGACGTTCAGGCATTCGTTGTGCAGCCTCCTGTGAAGCTCTTCACGCAGGCAATCTCAGCAGGCTTGGTGGAGCGGATGTGCAATCATCGGTTTTGCTCTCGATCGCCCCGGCAAGGAAGTGCCGAGTGCTAAATTCAGGTCGTTATCCTCCCCCTGGGTCATATCCTCGACCTGACAGCCTTCTTCCAACTGCGTTAGCGCAGTAATGATTGCTGCGTCGGCATGCATGCTTCTGCGCAGCAACCGAGCTGAACCAAGCGCCAGGAAGGCGTGAGGTGACTGAGCAACAAACTAAGGAAATCAGCGGGAAAGGAGCGGGGGGGATGGCAACCTGAAAAGCTAATGAAACATGCATCCGTCGCCCTCTCGTACACCATTCAGCTAAGCTTGGAGCAACGTTGGGCGGGCTTTCTGTTCATGAGCAATGCGACTGAAACCAGGTAATCAACCTCGCGCCGGCTGGCCAAGCGATCTGTTGATTGTAGGAGCGCCATTTCTCTCGAGAGAACTGCTGACACCCTCTCCAAGAGCCGCCTCGTCGCGAGTTGCGTTTGCAAGCAATGCAAGAGGCGAGAGTACCCTATAGCTAAAACACCAAACACTTACATTGCGCTCACGGCGCGGTGTTTGCCATGAGCGCAATCAGAACTCAACCGACTCTCCTAAAAAAACCTAGGAAGTGCGGGGTTAGCTTGCTTGGCTAGGTCAAGGGCCTGCTGGGGGAACCAGGCGCCTGCGGCTGGATCGTCGATGCCCCATAGAGGGTCAAAAACGGCTTGGGTGCTAGGCTCGTTGGGCCAGCCGGGTTCAGAGTAGGCGGCGAAGTCCCAGGCGCGAACACCGCCGGCTGCGTCGCAGGTTCCATCGGATTGGCCGGGCGTCTTCACCCAAAGATAAGCGTCGAGGAGCGGGACGCCTGTGTTTGCCGTGGACGGGGTGCCTAGCCCTCGATTCGGGGGGTTACACCAATTTCCGTTGCCGATGGTCTGCACGACGGCGGAGGGCTGATTGTAGGGCGCGGCAGCGTAGACGCCGGCAACAAGCGGACCCTGTCCGTTACGGCTGGTGTCAATCACGAAGTGCGTAGTAGGCACGGCCTTCCCGAGAGAGGCCGCATACCACTGATCGGAGTAGGTCCAGGTGGCAATGTTGTTGGGATCGACGGGACCATCCGGCGAGTAATATTGACTCGCGCAGTAGGTGTAGTGTCCGAGCCGCCAGCCGCCGTCGGCAGGATTGGTCCCGAAGGCGAGGCACTGGGAGATCCAATTGTCGAAGTGGCTCTCATAGTTAGAAAGGCGGTAGTTGGACACATTGGAGAAAAAACCTTGAGTATGGAAAATTCCAGCGGTCGCGAGGCGAGCAGCCATGTCGCCGACTGCGTGCCAGGCGCTATTGCCGGCGTCGAGATAGACAAAGGTCTGTGGCTTGGATTCGAGGGCAGTCACGGCGTAGTTGATCTGAGTGTAGCGGTCGGCGGTGAGTTGGGTGCTGTTGACGGTGCCGGGATAGCCACAATCGCTGGGCAGGTTGGCTAGCGCATCGGGTTCGACAAGCAGTACAGCCTTCTGGTCGCCGATGGCCGCGCTGATCGCATCGATCCACGCTGCGTAGGTCGGCGTATCTTGGGCTCCGCCAGCGGAGTAGCTACCGCAGTCGCGGCCCGGTATGTTGTACAGAACAAAAAACGGCACAGCCTGCTCAAAGATAGCTTCCCGCATTACATTGACTACGGTGTTATTGACCTCGGACGAGGTCCCACCTGTAAGCCAGACGGCTTGCGGAGAAATCTCCATCGTCGCTATGAGAAGAGCATCCTTGACGTCGCCGTGCTGCACGAGCTGCTCGATCTGCTGGATGGAGCCGGCGGCGGGAACAGGGGTGAAGAAGCGGGTATCCGCAGGGAGGACCCGCGGGGTTTGGGCGGAGAGTGAGGCGGCGGCGAGAAGGAAGAAGAGTATGTGATGAATACGTGGCATGTTGAATCTCGGGGTTTGAAGGATAGGTCAAGAGTGTTCTAGGTGTGCGGCGTATGATTTGTCAAATCAACTTGGATGCCTGGCAAAATCAGCATTGTCGACCTTGCGGCGCGCCGGAATGGAGGTCCAACTACGTCGTTTTTAAGGCTCCTCTCTTCCAATCGGCAGATGCTTCTTTCATGCAACAAATCGCCTTCCGCACCAGGTTCACTCCCCATCCGCCGGTTACGCCATCCGTGCAAATGTAGGATCCGGCCTTTGTTGGAGAAGACCACACACAATACCCTGCGTGAGAGCAGGGCCTGTGCCTTGGCAGGCGCTCAACCCTTTTTGAACCGCAGGAGTGGGTCAGGGAACAACTCGCCCGTGTCGACCCCGGTATTGCACCAACTCACGCCACCCAAGCTGATCACGTCTCACGATGACGGCCCCACGAGCAAACGACAAAGACCTGCCGATTAGGGATACGTGCGTGACCGGGAAAGCGGAAAACCCAGCCTGCCCCTTTCCGTAGAGCACGACGTGAGACTGCAATCGGTAATCTACTCTCGAACCGAGCCCGAATCATCCAGAAACGCGATTAGAGCATTCGGCCCGACAATGAGAGCATCTCAGCCGAGAAGACGAGCATTTCCCCTGGTAATAGATTGCCGCGTTTCCTGAGTAATCCTGTCGTCGCCACGCATAGGGTACGGCTCCTAGCCTAACCGCTTCTCGCCGGAGCGCTCTTCCGTGCGGGAATGTGGAGCGCGCACGCGCAGTGACAAGTAGGCACTACGGCAAAGATCAGGTCTTCGCCAGCCTCCTGCTCCCTCGCAAAGATAAACTGTTCTTTACTCAAGGGGCGTCGAGTGGGGTTCAAGGTAGGTGATCCTGCTACAACGTGGTACTCCATTCTTGTCAGGCGCTAGGTGTGCCCGCCACTTGCGTGACTAGGTAAGAAAGGTCTAAGGCTCATCGCGAAAAATGCCGATCTGCGGCGAGCCGCCTTGCTGCATCCGCGCACGAAACATGCCGGGAGTATTGAAGCTCCAGGCGATCTGTCCATCCGGCGTCATGGCGATGACGCCTCCGTCGCCGTGGATGGCGACCAGATCTTTCTGCACCACCTGGTCGGCAGCTGCCTGCACAGACAGGCCCTTGTACTGCACCAGCGCACAGATGGTGCGGGCCACGGTCAAACGGATGAAGTATTCACCCGTGCCTGTAGCCGATACGCCGCAGGAAGCGTTGGACGCATAGGTGCCGGCGCCGATGATCGGCGAATCTCCTACCCGGTTCCAGCGCTTTGCCGTGGTGCCGCCGGTTGACGTGCCTGCCGCAAGGTTGCCGTACTGATCCAGAGCAACAACACCCACTGTTCCGTACTTATGCGCATCGGGGGCCTCATCTGCCGGTGCAACCTTCGCTGAGGGCGACGGTACGCCTGCCGGTCTGGCGGGAACAGGCTGGCCCGCTTGTTTGAGCTCGTCGACCAGTTGCTGCCAGCGATGCTCGGTGAAAAAGAAACTGGGCGGCACCTGCTCCAGGTTCACGCTTGCGGCAAAGTCGTCTGCTCCTTTTCCAATCAACATCACGTGGGGCGACTTTTCCATCACGGCCCTGGCAAGTGAGATGGGGTGGCGTGTTCGTTGCACATCGGCAACCGCGCCGGCCTGCATGGTGGCGCCATCCATAATGGCCGCGTCCAGCTGATTGGTACCGTCCGCAGCAAAAACGGCGCCGCGGCCTGCGTTGAACAACGGATTATCCTCAAGCAGCTTGATCGCTGTTTCTACCGCGTCAAGCGAGGAGCCGCCGCGGTCGAGCACCGCCGCTGCTGCCGTGATCGCTTCTCGCATGCCTGCGCGATAGCGAGCCTCGGCTTCGGGCGTCATGGAGGTGCGCGCGAGGACTCCGGCGCCGCCATGGACCACCAGCGCCCACCTATGCTGCGTCGTCCGCGCGGCTGTTGCTTGGGGTCTTTCCACTTGAGCCGCTACCTTGCCGTGAAGCGCGCCCAGTACCAACCCGAGTGAGATCGCTTTTATGATCTTTCGCGCTACGCTCATCGTCTTCCGCTCCTTTTAGCGGCTTTGCGGCGTGTTCGAGTGAGTGAGCGATCGGCTGTACACCACGCCACCCTTCATGACAAACGCAACATGGCTGAGTGTGGAGATATCCGTGACCGGATTACCAGGTACGGCGATCACATCGGCATAGTAGCCGGGCTTAAGCAGCCCGATGTGCCCGGCCCAACCAAGCAGCCGTGCGCCATGCAGCAGATCGGCCCGCAGCACCTCGGCCGGTGCCATTCCATACTGAACCATCAGGGCAAACTCCCGCGCCTGGGTTCCATGCGGAAACGGCCCCACATCCGAGCCCACCGCCATCGGCACCCCTGCTGCAAGCTGCCGCTCAAAATCG
>CAXTPL010000027.1:5157-8667 GCA_964246065.1 uncultured Acidobacteriaceae bacterium | reverse complement strand
CCCGGGGCCCCCGGCGCCCCCCAAACAGCGGCGGCATGCAGCCCCCGCCGGGGGGGTGGGTACGCCGCGCCGGCCGGGCTTTCTGCGTGTTCTGCAAAATACTCGCTGATGGTAAAGGTGGGTACGGCATAGATTTCGCGCTCCTTCATCAGGCGCATGGTTTCGGCACTCAGCTGGTAAGCATGGTCAATCGATGCGACCCCTGCCCGTGCCGCGTACAGAGTTCCCGGCTCACCGGTGGCATGCACGGCTACATGAGTTCCTACGCGAGCCGTTTCTTCAACCGCGGCAGCTAATTGCGCCTCGGTATATTGATACGGAACCACGAGTCGCCCATCCACCACGCGATCCTCGCCCGTCTCGTACATCTTGATGAAGTCGGCTCCTTCTTTCAGTTGCTGCCGAATGGCATCGACGATCTGCTCGGCATTGTTTGCATAAGTCGCATTGGACGAGATATGCTCCGCGGGATTGAAGTGGATGGCATCCTCATGGCCGCCCACAATGCTGATCGCGTTGCCGCTGATGCGCATCCTGGGACCAGGGATCTGGCCTTGATCGATGGCATCGCGTATTGCGGAGTCGGCAGAGCCAGCCCCTTCTGTGCCCATATCGCGCTCTGCAGTAAAGCCGGCCAGCAGGTCAGCCTCGGCAGCCTTGGCGGCCAGCAGGGTCCGCTGCGGCACAGACTCAAGAACGGTCTGCTGATCTTCAGCCCCGGGATGGAGGAAGAGGTGGACGTGCGCATCGATCAGGCCGGGCATCAGCGTGGCCCCTTGCAGGTCGATCACCTGGGCGCCTGCTGGATGCGTCACGCGCGTGCCCGCCTCGGCGATGGTGTCTCCCCGCACCAGCAGCTCGCCCGGGCTGATAAGCTCGCCTCGTTCCACGTCCAGCATGTGAGCAGCGTGGAGCACGAGGACCGGAGGCGCGGCTACAGGCTGCTGAGCAAGACCTGCCAGACCGGCAGCGGCATACGCGGCAAAGGCGAGAAACGGAGCGGCACGGAGCATGGCCCGTATGCTAGCACGGCGCCGCCGCAACGGCGGCCCTGCACGGGAACGTCACCCGCCGCAACGGCGGCGCCGCACGGGAACGTCGCCCGCAGGGGTTGACCGCGCGGCACACCCCCCTGCGCTGGGCAGCCTGCAGGCCCAGCCATCTTGTGCGGAATGCTCCTGCATCACATAGAAAGAAAGGTACGTGGTTCCGGTCGCGTGGCCGGCGTGCAGCGGTTGCTGCAACATCGGCGTGTGGGCTTCGCCCTCGCTGCGCATGCACCTGATCTCAGAAAACCTCTCCGCATGCGAAGAGGCATCTCTTTGCTGCCCGGCATCCCTTTGCTGAAAGCACGTGCGCGGCCGAACACCCATCAAGTACAGGAGCATCCGAATATATGGCGCAGTCCTCTTCTTCCTCCCCCCGCGATCTAGCTGCATCGATCAGCCCTTCTGCGGCGATATGGATCGGGGCCGGCACCCTGGTCTGTTGTCTGGTAGCCGGCAAGCCTAAGTTGGGGCTGACGGTTGCGGCCGCCGCGGGTGCGCTTGTGTACCAAAAGCAGAAAGCCAGTGCGGCAGCCAGCCGCTATACTGCCAGCGCCAGCTTCCTCGTGAACGCGACCTGCGAGCAGGCTTACCAGCTGTGGCGCAACTTTGCGCAGCTCCCCCGGTTTATGAGTCACCTGAAGCGCGTCACCATCCTCGATGCGACTCGTTCAGAATGGGTCGCGGCCGGTCCCCTCGACCAAGAAGTGGTATGGCAGGCTGAGATTGTTGAGGACGTGGTGGGCCAACGAATCAGCTGGAAGTCTTTACCCGGGGCGCAGGTGGCAAACAGCGGCTCAGTTGAATTTTCTCCCGATCCGCAAGGCCGCGGCAGCTACATTACAGCGCAAATCATCTATGAGCTTCCG
Organism: uncultured Acidobacteriaceae bacterium; assembly: GCA_964246065.1. Lineage (GTDB taxonomy): Bacteria > Acidobacteriota > Terriglobia > Terriglobales > Acidobacteriaceae > EB88. The sequence goes on along the minus strand of CAXTPL010000027.1, from coordinate 6,752 downwards.
CTTGGCCCGCTCGCAAAAGGTTTGATCACTGCGGTCGGCAAAAATCCGCAGTTTGTTCTTAAGGAAGACCTCCGCCGCTTCAAGTGCCTGCTTGAAGCAGGTGAGGCGCCGACAACCACGGGTCAAAGCCATGGTCCGCGCGGGTTGAGCGGCGAGGCTGCCCGTGGACTCTTCCGTGAATCAAGCAATCAACCAGGAGCGCAAGCATCCCAGGGTCAACCAGCAGAGCTGCAGCCTGCCTGATCTTCCGGGCTATTGATAAAAACGATCCTATTCGTTAGTTCTTTAGGAGTTATGGAATGAAGGCAGTTTGTTGGATGGGCAAGCAGAAGATGCAGGTGCAGGATGTGCCTGACCCAAAGATTCTTAACCCGCGCGATGCGATTATTCGTGTAACCAGCACAGCCATCTGCGGCTCCGACTTACATCTGTATGACGGGTATGTGCCGACACTCGAGCAGGGCGACATCCTTGGGCATGAGTTCATGGGAGAGGTCGTTGAAGTAGGCCCCGGGGTGGCGCAGGACAAGCTCAAGGTAGGCGATCGGGTCGTCGTTCCTTTCACCATTGCCTGTGGCGGATGCCACTCCTGCAAGGACAACCTGTGGAGCCTTTGCGACAACTCAAACCCCAACGCGTGGATCGCAGAGACGATGATGGGGTATTCTCCCTCCGGCCTGTTTGGCTATACCCACATGTTGGGCGGCTATGCCGGCGGCCAGGCACAATATGTGCGCGTGCCTTACGCCGACATAGGACCGATGAAGGTTCCTGAAAGCTTAAGCGACGACAAGGTGCTTTTCCTGTCGGACATCTTCCCTACGGGCTATATGGGCGCTGAAAACTGCAACATCCGTCCGGGAGACACGGTGGCCATCTGGGGCTGCGGCCCTGTCGGCTTGTTTGCCATCCGAAGCGCCTTTATGCTGGGCGCCGGCCGGGTCATCGCAATCGACCAGGTCCCGGAGCGCCTGGAACTGGCGCGCCAGTCGGGTGCGGAGCTGCTCGACTTCAGCCAGGTAGACGATGTGATCGGCGCCTTGCATGACCTTACCGGCAATCGCGGTCCAGACTCCTGCATGGATGCCGTCGGCATGGAAGCCTGGGGCCATGGAGCCATGTTTGCTATCGACCGCGCCAAGCAGGCGTTGCGCCTCAGCATGGATCGCCCGACCGTGCTGCGCCAGGCGATTATCTCCTGCAGAAAAGGTGGCACCGTCTCTGTGCCGGGCGTTTATGCAAGCTTTATTGACAAGGTGCCAATGGGCGCGTTCATGAACAAGGGCTTGACCATGCGGACCGGGCAAACCCACATGATGCGCTACATGAAGCCGCTGCTGGAGCGCGTGGAGCGCGGGGAGATCGATCCTTCCTTCGTCATCAGCCATCGCGTCTCAATCGATGAAGCTCCGGCCGCGTATAAGATGTTCCGCGACAAGCAAGACCATTGCACCAAGGTCGTGCTCGACCCGTGGAAAGAAATGGCGGCAGCCTGACGGCTTCGGAACCTGATGGGTTCGTAGCCTGATGGGTTCGTAGCCTGGATCAACTCCAGGTGGGGGGGGGGCGCCCGCCCCCGCGGCGCGAGTTGGGGG
>CAXTPL010000027.1:0-5147 GCA_964246065.1 uncultured Acidobacteriaceae bacterium | reverse complement strand
CCCTTGGTCCGGGCGGCACGCCCGCACCATCGACTCTAGTGCGGGCAACACGCCCGCACTTGGCCGCTTCGCCGAGAAAGGGAGGACTCTCTGCAATGCCTGGACTCGAGGCCATGCTGCCTCTGCTCGAAGATCACTTACCAAAGATCATCGGACCCCGCACGCACGGCGCTATCGATTACGCCCATGCCGCTTTCTTTGCCGGGGTAGCCATAGTATGCCGCAAGACCAACAAGCCTGCCGCGCTCGCGGCGCTTGGTACTAGCGCCTTTATCCTGGTGCAGAGTCTGCTTACTGATTACCCGCTCGGGATCAAGCCTGTGCTCTCATTCGAGGCTCATGGCAAAATGGACGTGGCCTTCGCTTCGTCTTCCTGGGCCATCCCCAGGCTCTTCGGCTTTAGCGACACTCCGGCCGCAAAGATATTCGAGATAAACTCTGTCATGGAAGCGGCCGTGGTCGGGCTGACCGACTTCAAAGACGAGCAGACGCGCGCTGCACGGCACTCTGAGGTTTAGTCTCGATAGATAAAGTTCAGTCTCGGCACATGAGGGCTGCGGCGAAGCCGCCCTGCCTCGCTCGATGCGCCTCTGGTAGAAGAAGAACTTCAATGAGAATTGCAACTGCCGGGATGAGCCAAGGTCGCCCACCGGGAAACGCGTCTGGTTGATTTGACCAAAGAGCGTTCCCGCGGTCGTTGGTTGCGTTCCCGAGGTTGAAATTGTCGCATTGGGCTGGTTGAAATTGGCGTGGTTGAGAAAATCGAAGGCATCTGCGCGCAGCTCGATGGAAGTCGCTTCTGCGAGCTTGGTATTCTTCTGGACCGAGATGTCAGAGTCGGCGAGCCCCGGCCCTACAATCGAGTTTCTCCCCAAAGTTCCAAACCCCGTAGAGGGCGCAAAGAAGCTGCACCCGGCAAGAGTGGCTGCGTTTGCGTTGCATCCTGACGCGGCAAGATACTGCAGGTTGTTGCTAGCCAACTTGGTGCGGGTCAGCCGGTAGCTTCCTAGTTGGTCGGGCCGCATGGTCCCCGAGGTGCCGTTGTATGTAGATGTTGTCAGCACAGTAAATGGGTTGCCGCTTTGGAGCTGGGTAATGTTAGCGATCTGCCAGCCATCTTTGAGCCTTCCGCCGTGGAGCGGAAGCTGCCAGATGCCGCTAAAGACGAATCGGTTCCGCGCGTCGAAATCTGAGGGCGCATAATTGCCCTGAGGATTGAAGTTATCCTGCAGCGTATACCCGCCTTGCGAGCCAAGGGAGTTCACGTCCATCGACCGGGACCATGTGTACGTTGAGTCGAACTCCAGGCCGTGCGAAAGGTTCTGGCGCATGGTGAACCAAAGCGCGCTGTAGTCCGAGTATGCGTTTGAGTCGACTTCGGAGATGTTTCCGATGCGGCTGCCAGGGTCAATCGGACTGGAGGCAGCAAGCGTAAGAAAGGGTCGCGCGTTGCCCGCAAGCGTGGGCTGGTTAAGGTTGCGGCGTATCCGCAGATGTCGGCCGAGCGAGCCGATGTAGCCGATCTGCAACGCCGTGGCCGAGCCTACCTGCTGCTGCAGGTTCAAGTTATAGCTTTCCATGTAGGCGTTGGTCAGCTGAGGGTTGACAGCGGTTGGCGCCAGACCTGAGGCTCCACCCTCGGCATAGATACTGCCCACCGCTCCAGCCCCGCCGGAGTAGTTGACGGGCGCGGCCAGCGGAGGATTGCCCGCCAGGCCGCTCACCGCGTTCAGCGTCGGCTGGTCTGCCAGGATGCCGTACGCTCCGCGCAGGATCGTCTGCGCATTTCCGCGCACATCCCAGGTAAAGCCAACACGCGGTTCGTAGTTGTAGTTCTGGTTGTAAGCGTTGTTATATCCATGGGTGTGGATGTTTGTAAGCGAGTCGTTGCTGGCCAGGAAGTTGATGAGCCGGTCGGCTCCTTCGGTGGGCGTGCCGTTCCATTCGAAACGCAGACCGAGCTCGACCTCCACACGCGGAGAGACCTTGTAGGTATCGTCAACAAATGCGGCTGCCGCATTTGTAAACAGCCGGCTTACCACCCGCTGCGGAGTTATGGCAAAGCTGTTCACAGTGCCATTGATAAAGCTCTGCACAGAGCTGAAGCTGAGGCTGCCCGGATCTCCGCCAAAGCTGTCGCCTACCACGCGCCGGTATTCTCCTCCGGCTTTGATCGTGTGCTTGCCCCATAAGTAATTCAGCGTGTCAGAAGCGACGCCGGTAGTGTCATAGCGGCCTTGGGGAAAGCCTCCCGGGCCGCCGATGTTGAGGCCGATCGACGGGACAGAGATTTGCGGGATGGTGCTGCCCGGCACGGCGCCTGAGCCGATCCCATAGGAGGCGGGATTGATCACCGCTTCCGGGCTAAAGGCGATAGCAATGCGGCTGAACCCCAGGCGGGCTTCGTTCACTACATTGGAGTTGAAGATGTGCGTCTCGTTGATGGTGCCGATCTGTCGATGCGAGTCGCGATGATCGCCAAAGCCGGGCAGCGTATTCCCCTGCAGATTCGGTTCCGTGCGGTTGTCCTGCTGAAAGGCATAGTAAAGGTGCAGTTGGTCAGCGGTGCTGATCTTGTGCAGCACATCGCCCGTATATTGGCTTACCTTGACCGGCCCTGCGGCGGAGCCGGTAAAGGAAGCTGCTCCGGAGTTGGCCTGCGGGATCAGGCCCACCAGCTGCGCCCATTGCGGGCCGGCCGGGCTCGCGGCAAAGGCGGCGCGCTGTGCCGTCGTCAGCACACCGCTGGTCAGGTTCAACTGCTGCGACTGGCGCAGCCCTTCAAAGCTCAAAAAGAAGAATGTCCGGTCGCGAAGGACCGGGCCGCCGACCGATGCGCCGAAATTGTTCCTTTGAAACTCGTTCATCCGCGTGCCGTGCGGGTTGAAGTAGTTCCTGGCATCCAGATCGTTGTTGCGCAGGTAGTCAAACACCTCGCCATGGAACTCGTTGGTGCCGGAGCGGGTCGCCACGTTGACGATAGCGCCGGAGCTGCGGCCATACTCTGCGCTGGGTGTGGAGTTCGATATCTTGAACTCCGCCGTTGTGTCGATAGAAGGCTGAAAGGTGATCTGGTTTTGCGACAGGTCATTGAGGTTGATGCCGTTGATCATGAAGTTTGCCGAGTCTTCACGATTGCCGGCAGTGATAAACGAGTTGGCTCCCAGGCCGCGGCTGGGCGAGGTAAGGCTGCCCGACGTAGGGGGCGTCACACTGCCGGGAACCAGCGCCGTAAGGTCGAGGAAGTGGCGGCCGTTCAGCGGGATATTCTGCACCGTGCGCTGATCGATGACCTGGCCTACGGTGATGGTGTCTGCGTCGATGATCGGCGCGGTTCCGGCGACTTCCACCGTTTCCCCGGCCGAGGCGACGCTGAGTTTCAGGTTGACCGTCGTGCGCTGGTCGACCATCAGCAGGATGTGGTCGATGCGCGTAATGCTGAAGCCTTGCGCCTGCGCCTGCACGCTGTACGCGCCCGGCTGCAGCGAGGGCACCGCGTAAGAGCCGGCACTATCCGCTTCCACCTCCCGATCCTGCCCGGTCCCGATGGAGTGGATGGTGATACGCGCCCCGGCAAGCACCGCGCCTGAGGCGTCAGTGACTGTGCCTTGTAAGGTCGCGGTGGACTGCGCGTAGGCCATAGCGGAAAACACAACGGGAGACGCGGTGAGAAACGCTGCCAATGCACACTGTCGGCGAAAGAAGGGCAAGCTGCCTCCTGGGGTTAGAGGGTGGAAGAGTAGGACGAATGCAATGCGGTATGCAATATAGTACCAGTAGGTGCGCCGGCCCGAGGCGCGGTGCATCCAGGCGCCCGCTCAGCGAGCGTGGCTATTTTGCCGCTCCCGCCCGCATCCTGCAGACTGTGCTTTTCAGGGAGTCGAATATTGTCTTCGCGTCCGCTGCTTCGCTGGTTCATAGGCGCTTTGGTTTTGGGCACGAGGCTCGCTGCCGTCCACGCCGAGGGCGGCGGCGCATCGCTCGTGGGCGATCTGCAAAGGCTGGTGCAAACACCGGCCGTACCTGGGTATGAGCAGCAGCTGGCGGCGACGATCGCCGGGGCGCTGGCTGGGTATCATCCTCATCGCGACTCGATGGGCAACGTCCTCGTCACGCTCGGTACGGGCGCCCCGCGCCGCCTGCTTGTGGCACCCATGGACGAGCCCGGCTTTGTTGTCAGCCACATCGACGCAGCCGGCTACCTGCGCCTGCAGCGGCTACCGCAATCCGGCCTGCCGCTGCACTATAACGAGCTCCACACAGCGCAGCCCATGCTGGTTGGCGTCGCCGGAGGCAAGACCCTGCCAGGCTCCATGGCGGGCCTGTCCATTCACCTGCAACCAGGCAGGCAAGGCGCGCCCTCGCTCGATGACCTGAACAACTTGTACGTGGATGTGGGAGCACGCAGCGCCGGGGAAGCAGAAGCTGCCGGCGTGCACCTGCTTGGTCCGGTCGCGGAGCAGCGGGAGCTTCTGCCGATTGGGGAGGGGGAAGTGGCGGCCCGCGCCGTGGGCGATCGCTTCGGCGACGCGGTGCTGGTAGACGTGCTCCGGCATATAGAGCCAGGCGCGATCCAAGGCACACTCACGGTTGCTTTTGTAGCCCAGCAGTGGACGGGCGCCCGGGGGCTGACTCGTGTGCTCGAGGAGACGACGCCCGACGAGTTGATTTATGTAGGCCGCGCCCTGCCCGCGCCGCGGAGCACGGGCGTTGGCGGTATCTTTACCGCGCAGCCCGGCACCGGTCCATGGCTGGTGCAGCCTGCCGCCAACCCTTTTGGTGCCGAGCTCGAGCGCGCCGGAGCCAAGCCAGGGCGCAGCCCCATTGGTCGCAAAAGGATATGGCGACCCCGTCACGCTGCCGGCACGCACCGCACAGCTGGCGGTGGCAACCAGGTGGCCGCTTACCCCGGGCGAAACGCTGGCCGTGCACGACCTCCAGGCCGCATCCTCGCTCCTGCAGGCCTATCTGCAGGGCCACGCGAATGCCCCCGCAACTGCGACCGCGACCAATACCGCGACTGCCCCCGCAACTGCGACCGCAACTGCCCCCGCAACCGCGACCGCAACTGCCCCCGCAACTGAGACCGCGGCTTCGACCTCAACTGCGACCGCAACGCTGCCCCCGCCCCAGCTCGCTCCAGTGCC
>CAXTPL010000026.1:18707-26185 GCA_964246065.1 uncultured Acidobacteriaceae bacterium | reverse complement strand
GTCCCACATCTGCTCGTGTTGTTGTTTCTGCGTAGCGGCAAAGCGGGCTGCAGCGGCTTTGCGGGCTGCGGGGTCTGCTTCCTGGGGCCAGATGGAAAAATCAGGCAGCGCGAGTCGTGCGGGTTTGCCGTGTTGCGACTGCAAGGCGGCTTGCAACTCGAGCAGGTCGCCGCGGGTGAGCTCAAGCGGGTGCTCGTCCGGCTGGTACATCGTGCCTACCGGATAGTCCAAGTATGGGGTGCGGGTCTGCTCTATGTGATTGCCCAGGATGTGTGCGACGAGTTTACCGTCGGTAAAGCGGACCATGCGTTCGGTGCTGGCCACGAAGGCAGGGTAATCCGAGACATAGAGCCGACCGGGGTAAAGCGAGTCGCCGGGAAACAGGATCGCTGTTTGACGATCGTAAAGCGCGACGCTGGCGTCGGAGTGGCCGGGGATCGATGCTTCCGGGATCCTCCGGCCAGTGGTCCATGTGGTAAAAGTGCTTCGTCGACGCGAGGTCGGCGGGGATGAGCGTGATGGGGATGGCGGTGTCGTGCAAAGCTTGCAATTCCGCATCGCCAAAGATGTGATCTTCGTGCGGGTGGGTGTGGACCACGGTAAGCGGGATCGATGCGCGGTTGTTGCGTGTGAGCCAGTTGTGCACGGTGCGGGCAAGTGTGGGCGCAAGGTCGCCCTTCCGTGAGCCGGTATCGAGAAGCAGGGCGCGATCTTTTCCGAAGAAGAGAAACAGGAATGGTTTCTCAAAGTCAGTGCAGCCGGATTGGCGAAGCAGGTAAAGGTCGGGGTTGTACTCGTGAACCTGCCACTCGGGCTGCTCCATGCATTTAGGTCCGCCCGTCCGCCAGGAGCGGGGCAGCGTGCCAGGGCGAATAGGACCGCCGTCAGGCTGCGGCAGTTGAGCCCGGCAGAGCATGGCGGCACAGGTGAAGAAGAAGAGTGCAGCGGTGATCCGGAGCAGTTTCAAAGCGGCAAGTACCTCGATAAAAAGATGAACCGGAATAAGTGGATTGCCGGGCGCAGCGCGCAACCAAGTCGAGGGTATCCGTGCGCTGGTTGGCTCACTCTACCGGATGCGCGGAGTCGGGGCAAGCAGTTCTGCAACGCGCACTCCAGGGTGCTGATCGAGAGTACAAAGTAAGTGTGGGGAGCCGTCGAAACAAAAGCAACGCACCTTGTAAAACGGGAGACGCATGAGCAGAAGGCAGGGAAAGCAGCCGGTTGTGCGGGTGGGGATGGCTGCGGTGCTGGCCGGCGCCGCAGGACTGTACGCGTGGTGCGCACCGGCACCCCCGGCGACGCGAACCTTTTATGATTTCTCCCTGGTAAAGCCGGGGGGCGCCGTCGTCCCGCTGTCAGAGTACAAGGGCAAGGTGGTGGTGGTCGTCAACCTGGCGAGCAAGTCAAGCTATGCCGAGCAGGTAGCAGGGCTGGAAAAGCTCGAGGAGCAGTTCAAGGATCAGGGGCTGATTGTCATCGGGGTACCCTCCGACGACTTTGGCAAGGAAGAGCCGGGGGATGACGCGGCAATCCAGAAGACATACGCGGACCAGCATGTCACCTTCCCGGTGATGGCGAAAAGCGTGGTGTGCGGCAAGGATGAGCTGCCGGTTTACGGTTTTCTCACTGCCGGAGCAAGGCATAAACCTACAGGCGGTAGCGGCCCACCCGCGGGCGACGATGCGGGCGCGAAAAACGAGGTGCACTGGAGCTTTACCAAGTTCATCGTGACGAGGGAGGGCCAGGTAGGCGCGCGGTTTGAGCCCGACGCTGCGCCGGATAGCCCGGACTTCCGCATCGCCATTGAAAAGGCCTTGGCGGGCAAGCTGAAGCAAGGCGGCAAGCACCCTGCCAGCGGCGGCGATGAGGATGACGGAGACGACGACGATGGCGGAGTTTAGCCTTTTCCTTGCGGGATGCGGCAGCTACCCACGTGTATGCGTCGGGTTTCAGGGCTGCAGTGAGCGCTCGCCGCTTTCAACGCACTCGAGTGGAGCTCTTTCCGCGGGGCCGATTCTGCCGAGGAGGCCGACGACGAGGACGGGGAAGCCGGGCTTGCCGAGGCTGCTTGCTCGGCCTTGAGCGCAACGGTGAAGGGGTACGCGCCGGCAGGGAGGAGAAAGCTGCCCTGCTCGGCCGCAAACCTGTACGTCAAAGGGACTTTCTCGATGAAGCTGGGGCAGGGATGCCGGCGTGCTTGAAGATCAGCCGGCGATGCAGGCCGTGCGGCATATGCGCGGGCTGATGGGAAGCGGGCAAGCTGCGCCGCGGACGCCCTAGTCGCCCAGCAGTTTCGCGACCGGTATGCGGGTGAAACTGGGCACCATGAGCCGCAGGATCAGGAGCGCCAGCAGGTAGACGGTGGCCGAGACGGCAAACAGAATGGAGTAGCGGTTATAGTGGGCCAGCACATAGCCCACTCCCCAGGCAAAAAGGACGCCCCCGACCGAGCCGGCCATGCCGCCGATGCCGGTGACGGCGCCGACCGCCTCGCGCGGAAACATGTCAGACGCAATGGTGTAAAGGTTGGCGGACCAGCCCTGGTGCGCGGCTGCTGCCACGCCCAGCAACGCGACCGCCAGCCACTCGTTCTGAACCTGGCCGAGCGTGTACACGGGCAGAACCAGCACTGCCATGGCGAGCATGGCAAGAAAGCGTGCGCGCCCTACGGGGATGCCGCGCCGGGCAAGAAAGAGCGGGATGCTGCCCCCGCCGATCGAGCCTACGGCGGACATGTTGTAGACCAGGATCAGCGGCAGGCCGAGGTGGACGAGCCCGAGATGAAAGCGGCCATCGAGGAACTTTGGCAGCCAGTAAAGATAGAACCACCAGATGGGATCGGTGAGGAACTTGGCAAGCGCATAAGCCCAGGTCTGGCGAAAGCCGAGCAGGCGCGACCAGGGAATGGTGGCGAGTTGTTCCGGCGTGTCCTGATGGATGTGCGCGTGCTCAGCCGGCGTGAGGCGCTTATGGGCGGCAGGTGGCTGGTAGTGAGTAAGCCACCAGGCGATCCAGCAGGCTGAAAAGATGCCGGTGATGAAGAAAGAAGCGTGCCAGCCATACCGGATGGTGACCAGCGGCACCAGCGCCGGGGCGACCATGGCGCCCAGGTTGGCGCCGGAGTTGAAGATGCCGGTAGCAAGCGAGCGCTCCCGCTGCGGGAACCACTCGGCCGTGGTCTTGATGGCGGCAGGGAAGTTGCCGCTCTCGCCAAGGCCGAGGAAAAAGCGAGCGATGCCGAAGCCGAACGCGGTGGTGGCCAAGGCATGGCCCATGGCGGCCAGGCTCCAGATGCCCATGATGAGCGCGTAGCCCAGTCGAGTACCGATGCGGTCGATCAGGCGCCCCGCAGCCACCAACCCTACTGCATAGGCGAACTGGAAAGCGATGACAATGTAGGAGTATTGCTGCTCAGACCAGCCGATCGAGTGCTGGAGAACCGGAGCGAGGATGCCGAGGACCTGGCGGTCCATGTAGTTGATTGAGGTGGCAAAGAACAGCATAGCGCACACGGTCCAGCGAACGTTGCCGATGCGCGGTGTGGGGGCTGGCGTCGAAGACATGGGCAAGGTGGGTCCTTGTGAATGCACTGGCGTATGTGCTGATCCATCAGAGCTTACATGCCCCGGCGTTGTCATCCTGAGCGCAAGCCAAGGAGCTGCGGTTTGTTCGTTCTGCGTGCGATCTTCGTACGGTTCAAAGGGGAACAGGTCAGCCGCAGGTCCTTCGCTCCGCTCAGGATGACAGTGGTTCGGTGTCGGGGCAAGGGTGCTCGGCATTGCAGCTGGCGGCCGTTATAGGGAAAGGCGGTCAAAGGCGGTAGGCCTTGCGTACCAGGCCGTTGGTGAGCTCATATGCCAGGTCGGCGGCCTCGTCTTCGTCGAGGCGGTGCTCGGCGACGAGACGGGCGAGAAAGGCGCAGTCCACGCGGCGGGCCACATCGTGGCGCGCGGGGATCGACAAAAAGGCGCGCGTGTCGTCGTTGAAGCCGACCGTGTTGTAAAAGCCCGCCGTCTCGGTGGCCTGCTCGCGAAAGCGCATCATGCCTTCCGGGCTGTCATGGAACCACCACGGTGGACCCAGGCGCAGGCAGGGGTAGTGGCCTGCCAAGGGCGCGAGTTCGCGGCTATAAGTGGTTTCGTCGAGCGTGAAGAGGATGATGGTCAGGCCCGGCTCGTTGCCGAACTGGTTGAGAAGCGGCTTGAGAGCGTGGACATAGTCCGTTTGCTGGGGGATGTCGGCGCCTACGTCGCGGCCGAATTGCCGGTAGATCGCTTCATTGTGGTTGCGGACCGAGCCAGGATGGATCTGCATGACCAGGCCGTCATCGAGGCTCATGCGGGCCATCTCGGTGAGCATCTGGGCGCGGAAGAGGTCGTTCTCCGCGGCCGATGCGTTGCCCGCGACGACGCGGGCGAAGAGCGCAGCTGCTTCGGAGGTTGCAAGCGCGGCGGTGCGCGGGGTGAGGTGGCCGTGGTCGGTCGCGGTAGCGCCCTGCTGCTTGAAAAAAGCGCGTGCCGAGCGGAGAGCGGCCAGGTACCCGGGCCACGTCGCAGTGTCCTCGTGGTAGCTTGCGCCCAGGCTCGCCAGGTTGTCGCGGAAGCCGGCAAACTCGGGGTCGACAACCGCGTCTGGACGGAAGGTGGGGAGGATGCGGCCTCCCCAGCCCGAGGCGCGAAGGGCGATGTGCGCGGCGAGCGGGTCGGTCGCGGCATCGGTTGTGGCGAGGACCTCGATGCGAAAGCGCTCGTACAGCGCTCGCGGCAGGAACTCGGGCGTGGCGAGTTTGGCGGCGATGGTGTCGTAGTGGTGATCGGCGTTGGCTGCGGAGAGGCGGTCTTGCAGTCCGAACAGGGTTGAAAAGACGTGATCGAGCCAGAGCCGTGTAGGGGTGCCGCGAAAGAGGAAGTAGCGCTCGGCAAAAAGGCGCCAGATGCGGCGCGGGTCTTGAACGGGATGAGAAGCCGTGCCGGTGCCGATGCCCAGCTCCGCCAGGGTGAGGCCGCCCTGGCTGTAGAGCATGCGGTAGATGTAGTGATCCGGAATAAGGAAAAGACTGGTGGGATCAGCGAAGGGCTGGTTGTCGGCAAACCAGCCGGCCTGGGTGTGGCCATGGGGGCTGACGATAGGCAGGTCTACGATCGATGCGTAGAGGCGCCGGGCGACCGTGCGCGTCGTGGCGTCGGCAGGGAAGAGGCGATCTGGGTCGAGCAGGGCCATGGTGCTGTTCCTTGTTTGCATCGCGGATGCTGATCCTGGGCGGAGGACGCTTGGGTCGTTCCTGGGCGTTTTCGCCGCTTCTCGCAGGTGGTTGCCGCCGGCCGTCCTCGGCTTGGGGCGGCTACTGGTTGACGCCGCTGGCTAAAAAGCCTCCATCGATGGCGAGCGTTTGCCCGCTCACAAACGAAGCTGCTTCCGAGGCGAGATACACGCAGGCGCCGACCACCTCTTCTGTTCGGCCAAAGCGGCCCATAGGGGTGCGCATCAGGAGTTCCTTGCCGCGCGGGGTGCTGTCGAGCAGCTGCGCGTTCAGCGCGGTGCGAAAGACCCCAGGCGCGATTGCATTGACGCAGATGCCGCGTTTGGACCACTCAACCGCGAGCGAGCGGGTGAGGGCGGCCACACCAGCCTTGCTGGCGGCGTAGGCGGCGACCTCGTTGAGGGAGACAAAGGTATTGAGCGAGGCGATGTTGACGATGCGCCCGTAGCCCCGGTCGAGCATGGGCGCGCCGAAGATCTGGCAGGCACGCAGGGTGCCGGTGAGGTTGGTATCGAGGATGTCCTGCCACTCGGATTCAGGCACGGTGAGGGTGGGGGTGCGCTTGATTTTGCCGGCGCAGTTGACCAGGATGTCCACCTTGCCGAAGGCCGTCAGGGTGGCAGCGCAGAGGGCTTCGAGCGAGGCGCGGTCCTGCACATCGGAGGGGTGGCGGAGGGTGCGTCGGCCGAGGGCCTCAAGCGTGTCGGCGGTCTCGTTGACCTGCTCGGGGCGGCGGGCGGAGGCGACTACGTCAGCGCCTGCTTCGGCCAGGCCGAGGGAGAGCGCGAGGCCGATGCCGGAGGTGCCGCCGATGACGACCGCGGTACGTCCGGCGAGGGAAAGGATGGTTGGGGTGTCGGGCATCTTTTCTGGTGTCCTCTTTACGTGCGTGCTGCGTGTCGTCGTGCCCGGCGTCGTGCTTCTTCGATGCGAGCAAGCAGGACAGCCGTGGGGGCGGAGCTTGCCTTTCTTTCTACTTACCGACGGCTAGACGCCTAAAAATAGTGGCGCGATGTGGCGGTCGTACAGGTTTTCTGTCACGTTCCTGGCGATCACGGCTTCGTTGGCGTGGAGCAGGTCGAGGTAGCGGTTGCCCATCTTGGCGGCTACCTTGAAGCCGACGTGCAGCAGCTGGCGAAAGCTCCGGTTGTACCCGGGCGAGGACTGGTCGTGGCGAAGCGCGCCGGTAAACTGCTCCGAGGTCCAGCCCGCGACCTCTTCGGCGCTCGGCAGCTTGCTCCGGTCTATGTCGATCACGGTTGCGTACGGTCCGCAGAGCTCGTCGATGTGGGCAAGCGCCTCGGTATAGATTTCCTTGGCAAGCGCGAGACCGTCGCCCCCGGCTTCAGCCAGGCCGATCAGCTCTTCAAGCCAGGTGGTGCCGGCGGTCTTCAAGTGGACGCCTGCGCCCGTGCGCCCGACTGCTTCGCGGATCGGCGCGTAGATCGAAAACTTGTCCGAACCGGAGTGGACGCTCAGCTTGAGGTTTGCGGGAAGCCCATAGTTGTCGACCGCGTAGGCGATGGCGGCGATATCATCGGAAAACTCGCGGGCAAACTGCTGGAGGTTCCCGACGTAGTCCACCCCTTTGTTGAAGCGTCCGGTGAACTTAGGGGCGATCGTCTGGATCGGTATGCGGTGGTCGGCGATGGCGACAAGGATGATGAGCAGCTCGGCCGGCGTTTGGGGCGAATCGGTCTCGTCCATGGAGATCTCGGTAACAAAGCTGCCCTCGCCCTTTTCTTTTTCGAGCTTGGCATAGATGGCAGCGGCCGACTCGACCGCAAAGAGAAACTTGGCCGCAGTTGCCGCGAAGAACTCCGGTGTGATGGTCAGCGGCCCGACGCCGGGCAGGTCGAGCGTGCCGATCAGCTCAGGGTGCCGGGTGGCGAAGGCCTGGAGCGATGCGGCTGAGGCGGGTTTGCCGATCTCCTCGGCAACGTCCAGGGTAAAAAAGTCGCACGGAGCCAGGAAGCGGTCCACAGTGGTCAGGTTGATGTGGTCGGCATCGCAAAAGTAGGGTCCGGCCCAGTCGAGCGCTGTCACGGCGGCATCGGCAGCGGCGCGGGTGGCGGCAGGCTCGGAATGGATGATGGTGTGCTCGCGGTTGCTCTTGTTCCACACTGGCACCACGAGCACGCCCGCCTCTGCGGCGTGAATGCAGGCCTGAAGCTGCGCGCCGGCCTGATGCACGACCTGCTCGACACCTGGCTGCAAC
>CAXTPL010000026.1:0-18697 GCA_964246065.1 uncultured Acidobacteriaceae bacterium | reverse complement strand
GAGAACGCCTTGAGCGAGGGCCTTTTGGCAGGCTGCGAGCTGAGCCTTGGCCTGGTGTGCAAAGCGGTCGCCGACACCTACTGAAAACCTGGGGAGTTGAAGCTGCGAAGAGGACACTCGGAGGTTCCTTAAGCGAGCAACCGGGCAAGGAAGCGCCGGGCCTGCAGGTTGAATTGTCAGCCCAGCCCACAATACGCGCCACAAAGAAAGCGCGTCAACGCGGCCCGCAGCTCCGCAGGGGCGCGTGCCTTACAATGGCGCCCGACGAGAAACATGCGCCTGAACGTGCGCCTGAACGTGCGCCTGAACGTGCGCCTGAACGTGCTCCCTGAACGCGCTGGTATCAGGCAGCGGGTGAATGCCGACAGATGCAGGGCAGGAGCCGCGCGCAGCGAGCAAGGATCCTCACGATGAGCAAGCAGGTTGGATGGACGGCAGCGGCGGCGGTCGCCATTGCGGCGACGGTAGGGGTTGCGTCGTACCAGAGCAAAGCGCCGCCGGCAGAAGCGGCCCGTGCCGGGGTACACGCGCACGCGTCGGCACATGATGGGACACACAGCGCGGGCGGAGCTGCGTCGGCAGCCAGGGCCATTGCCGCGGGCCCATGTGCGGAGCTGGAAGAACAGTTCCAAGGCTTTTTTGTGACGAACTCGGCAGTGGGGCCGGCTTCGTGTTTTCTACCCGGCAGCGCGGGTGCGGGCGCGCCCACCGCGAAGCAGCGGGACGCCGAGGCAGGGGAGTTGCGAGCCAAGGCTGCGCATCTGCGCTTTGTGATCGCGACCGTGCCGGACCCGGTACACACGCACTTCTCTCTGGGCTTCGACCGCATCGCCGAGGCGCTGCAGCGGGCCGCGCAAGATGAAGGATATCTGTATGACTCGTCGACCCTGCCGTGGGAGGGCAAGGACCCGACGTATACCCGGCTGGAAGACCAGGATGCAGCCGAGCAGCGGAAGAAGCTCAGCGAGGAGCAGCCTGGAATGCTCTTGTTTCGCGGTCCGCTGGGCCAAAGCGGCGAGGCAACAGCGGAGCCGTACCGGGATGGGCTGGTGCTGCTGCTGGTGGCTGAAGAGCCGACCGGCGGCCTGCACCGGACGCAGTTTGAGAACGCAGTGGCGTGGATCGACGCGCTGCAGCCGCGGGCGGTTGGGGCCGAAGGCGGCGCGGCCGTGCGGATCGTGGGGCCCACGTTTTCAGGGTCGCTGCCCTCGCTGGCCGAGCTGCTGAGCGAGCCCGCAGTGGCGCGCGTACTGGCGCCAACCGCGTCCCACCCTTCGCTCAACATCTATAGCGGCAGCGTAACGAGCAGCCGAGGGGTGAGATGGCTGCAGGCACGCACGCAAGAGTCGCCCCTGAACGGGCTGCATGTGCACTTTGCGAGCTTTCAGCAGAGCGACGAGTTGGAAGAGGACCGATACTGCCGATACCTGGCTTCGTCCGGCTCTGAGGTGGGGCGCCTGGCCATCCTTTCTGAAGACGAGACTGCCTTTGGAAGCGAAACGGCGACCCTGAAAAAAGAAGCGGGCCAGGTGGCAGCTCAAAATGGCGCAAGGGAGGCGCCCGGCGAGCCGGCGACCGGCTGCGAAGCTCCGCCGGGGCACGATCAGCCGACCTACCTGTACTATCCGCGCGATATCTCCGCACTGCGCGCGGCCTACCAGCGGCAGTCAATCTTCAGCCGGGCGGCGCCCGCGTCGGCGACAGCGAGTGTGTCGCGCACGCTGGAGGCGGACCTGGCAGACCCGGATACCGCGCAGCACGATGCGATTCGCACCTACAGCGGAGACCAGACAGCGCTCTCGCAGGAGGCTGAACTGCAGCAGATGACCGGCGTTCTGCGCGCGCACCGGTCAGAGTATCTGCTGATCCGGAGCAGCAATCCACTCGACGAGCTGTTTCTCGCTCACTACTTCAAGATGAGCTACCCGGAGGGCCGGGTGGTCATTGCCGGAGCAGACCTGCTGCTGCGGCGGGAGACGGGAGCGTCCGGCTTGAACGGGATCATGACGCTGAGCACCTATCCGCTGCTGCCCTGGACGCCGGACTGGACGGGCCTTTTTTTTTTTATTGTTATGGATTCGAACGTTTTCTACACCAATGACGGTGCCGAGGGCGCGTACATAGCCGAGCGGCTGCTGCTGCATCCGATCGAGCCGCCGCTCGAGCTGGTGCCCTTTGTGCCGAGGCTGTGCGATGCCGGGCTGGACCTGCGGGACTATGCGTTGCCGTTTTGGTCGGCAAACGCGGCCGAGCGCAGCTGCCATGCCCCGCCTACCTGGCTGGCGGTGCTGGGCAATGGGGGTTTTTGGCCGGTGGCGGCGCTGAGCGCCCCGCTGGGTGGGTGGCCTGCCGAGCAGAGCAGGACTGCAGCCGAAACATTGCGGCTTCGCCTGGCTCGGACCGTTGCTTCTGTCTCGAACGAGGTCACACTGCTTTGGAGGCCTGGCTCGCCCGCGAACGTGGCTGACGGCGACGCGGAGCGCTGGGTCGACATGCCGCTCAGCATGAAGCTTTGCCTGACGGCCATCCTGTGTTGGGCCGGGCTGCACCTGGCCTGGTGCTATCGGCCCTCAGTCACGGTAAAGCCTGGGCACCGGGCGTACTTTACGCGCGGCGCCGGGCATGCGCAGCCCCGGCTGGTGCTCTTTGGCAGCGTGCTGGTGACCCTGGCTGCCACCGTTGCGACGTGGGGCTTTGGAGGGATGTCTGCTGAGGGGGAGCCGCTCCCGCATGCCTGGGCGTATCGTGCGTTTTTGCCGGTGATATGGCTGCTGGGCGCGCTGGCGGTGCTGGTAAACGTGTGGGTCGAGGGGTACCTGCCGCGGCTGCCTCCCAGGCTGCGTCGCTATGTGCTGCGAGGGTCGCTGCTGGCCTGGTCGCGATGCGGGCTGCCGCGGCGACACCGCAGCCGTGCTCGCTGCGGTCGCAGGCTGCGCAGAGAGATGCTAGGACGTCTGCTGTGGTACATCGCCATTACCTTTGGACTTTTTGTGGCGCTCGATTGCTCGCTGGACGCGATGCTGGGCCGGGCAAACCGGGTGCCGACCTACTGGCGCGCCATGAATGTGACCACCGGCATTTCGCCGCTGCTGCCGTTGCTGATGTTGTGCGCGGGTTTGTACGGGTGGCTATGGTACGCACTGCAGGCCGTGGCTCTGTTTGGGCGCAACCGGCCCCTGCTGCCCGCCGCAGAGGAGCTGGTGTTGTGCTCGCCGGACGGCCATAAGGACCATCTGCTGGCCATGCTGAGTGAAGAATGCGCAGCAAAGCCGATCGAAGACTTGTGCGAGCCGCTGACAGGGCGCCTAGTGCAGGTTGGGGGCACCATCTTTGCCGTGGTGCTGGCGGTCGGCGGGGTTTTGTCGAGCGACCTGCCGATCCGCAGCCTCGGTTCGACGGCCTACGTGGTGCTGTGCTGCACGTGGATGGCCGCGTCCATCAGCATCCTGCTCGCAAATGCGTGGCAGCTGATGCAGGTATGGCTGAAGCTGCGGCACCTGTTGTTTTTTCTCGATAAACTGCCGCTGCGGCGGACCCTGATGGCGCTCAAAGGCTTCTCCTGGGGTTCGGTGTGGAAGATGAGCGGCAACGTACTGGATGTGCGGGAGAAGCTGATGTTTCGGCAGTTTGAAAGCCTGACGCACCTGGCTGCCTCGCTGCCGGCCTGGGCCAGTGCCGAGGAGAGCAGGCGCTGGGCAGACGCGATTGCGGCAACCCGCGCCACGCGGATCGCCTATGTGCGGTGGTATGCGCAGAGCTGGTCGGACTGGTCGGCGAGGGAGCGGACGCGGCTGAGCCGGGTGCAGCGGCAGCTGGGAACCGTGGCGGCCATGTTGCTGACTGAAATGCTCATCCCGGCCTGGCGGGAAGAGAAGCACTCGCTGGTGCTGCAGTTTGGGGAGCAGGGAGCGGAGTCGGGCGAGAGCGGCGGCGGCGAGGCGGCGGGCGGAGCCGGGCGGCTCTCCTTGCCTTTGCAGAATGCAGAAGAGCTGGTGTGCCTGGTTTACATGGGCTTTATCCAAAACGTGCTGGGGCGGATGCGGTCCCTGGCCGTGGGTATGGCGTTCTTGTTTGTGGCCATCGCGCTTTCTGTGTCGAGCTACCCCTTTGATCCGCGCTCGGTGTTGAGCGGAGCGATCATTGTGCTGTTCGCGGCGGTGGGCGGGGTGGTCGTGGTGGTGTATGCGCAGATGCACCGCGACGCTACCCTGAGCTACCTGACCGATACCAAGCCGGGTGAGCTGGGAAGCGAGTTCTGGTTCAAACTGGTGGGTTTTGGGGTAGGGCCGGTGTTTGGGCTGCTGGCGAGCGTGTTCCCTGACTTCACTACCTTTTTCTTTTCCTGGTTTCAGACCGGGGGAAGCTCTATCAAGTAGGTCTTCGCAGTTCGAGCACTTGAAAGATCAAAGCGCCACCGTGCGCTCTCCTTCCCTCATGTGGAGTACGTTGCTTCCGCATTCATGGAGATGGATAGCTCATACATTGTCCTGGTGCGCCATTGCCGGAGCAAGTCTGCTTGGAGATGCCTGGCAACACTGCGCTTCGTGCCCAGCGCACAGGCTCGGTTTTCCTTTGGAAGCCGACAGGAACAAGTCACCTATTCTGCGTCGCGATCATCCAGGAGGACGGGAGCCCAGCAACGAGACGAAGGCCGCTCAAGAAGCGTTTCTGAGTGCAGTGGGATGGCAGGGAAGGATGGTCCAACGATTATGGACCGGATCGTGGATTGTCACTTTAGATCCCATCCAAAGCTACATTCGTCGCTTTGGATGGCGGGGACGACGGGGCTCGAACCCGCGACCTCTGCCGTGACAGGGCACCAGAACGTCATAGCTTGTTGTAACAGGGCGCAACGGCTGGCACTTTTGGAGCCGCGGGGGAACGGTTGGGAACGTCTATCGCATCCTTATTAAACCCACGTCCTCTGCCCTAAGGACCTCTGCCCAAACCTCCGCCTTAAGGCAGAGATCGCGGGTGCAATGGAGCGTGGCGCGTGCCTGTCAGCAGAAAATCTGCCCGGCGACGCCCACGCCAGAACCGTTCCGAAAATTGCGGAACGGTTTGAATTCAGGTCCGCTCGTTGGCAGCGGAAGGCGATTACTTCCTGCAAGCCAACTCCTAAGGATTGGTGTTCTTTGAGGCTATGATGAGGGCGAAGGCAATCCCGGGGACACTTGTGTTTTGGGTCACCGTTCTACAGGAGTTTCAGCTGCGCGAGAGATAACGAGGTGCCGGCTGAGAGTGCTGGGATGCCGCTAGGAGTGCCTCAGATCGTTCCACATACTTCTGCACTAAGTCCTCGTCGTGCATTGAAGGTGCAGTAATGAACTCTCCATCATCAAGCCCCTTCAACGCAGCATCCACACACGCTTCGGTGTCCATAAGCGCGCCTTCACCAAGGCTGGACATTGGAATACCCATTATGTCCCAAATCTCAGAAACGGTTGCGGCTGGTGCAACGTACTGCAAGCGGATGTTTGTCTCGGCAAGCTGCAGCTTCAGAGCCTGGGTGAAGTTTTGCATATAGGCCTTGGTGCCTCCATACACTGGAACCAGGCGTATACGGCGAAGCTCACGACCGAATCGATGTTGATGATTGTCCCCGTATTCCGCTCGATAAACCTATGCAGGACGGCCTTGGTGAGCACATGTCGGTCTCATACTTTACCGTACGGTAGGAAATAGACCTTAGTAGGCTGTTTCCTTCGCACATACGGTCAGGAGCTTTGAATTGAGACACGTGACCCTCAGTTCTCTCGGCACAGCAGTGATCACAGGCGCATTTCAGGCCTCGGGAAGGAATACGCGCGGCGCCAGCCGCAAAGATTCACAATTATTACCGATGCGGTAGACATTGGAGACAGGCCTTCTCTTTAGCATCCAATAACCATGATGACGGTTAAGGCAGAGCAGGTTAGGCGGGGACGAGGACCGGGGCGTCCACGTGGCTTCGGCTGCGACCTCGCCTTGCATGCCGTCATGCTGCTGTTCTTGAAACAGGGCTTTGACGGAACGTCGTATACGGACCTTACAAGGGCCACAGGTTTGAGCAAGCCAACGATCGATGGAACGTTCGGGGACAAGATCGAACTCTTCAGGAAAGCGATGACCTTCTATGCTGAGCAATCGGTGGTGGTGTATCAGAAGGCCTTGGAAAGTGCTTCGATGGCGATCATGCTGTCTGACATAACTGTACACGTTTTCTCCGGAAACACCTCCGCTGATGGGTCGAAGTACCCATATAGGCGTTTCTCGGTACTTGGGCGACAAGGCTTTAGATTCTGCTAGTCTACGGTTCGCTGATGTAGCGAAGGCTGTCTAGCCAGAGTTCGTGCGCTTTATGCATGAGATGACTACCAGAGGCCGGTTCCCTGCGATCTCCGGGACCGATGCCTGTCTCTTCCGTAATGACCAGGCAATTTCCGGCTTGGGGGACGAAGTGCCAGGCGTGGTAATGACCATGACGTGCTTCTGTTTCGTCCGCACCGAACGGAACCCAGCTGATACGCTGGTCTGCCTCAAACTCTACGACGCGGGACTGAATTGGGCTATTGAAGATCTTTAGATGGTAGAGAGTGCCGTTGCCCACTTTCTGTGGCGTCTCGTTGGAGACATCCTTGACGATTACGAGCCAGCTTGGCCATGCAGTGGCATCGGAGAGCCGAGCAAAAGTACGGTGGCAATCTGCATGGATCAGCAGTTCATTATGGGAGAACACGGGAGCGACTGAAGGATCGTAAGCGGCAGGCCAATGAATTTCCAGATCGCGATGTGCGCGATCTGCTTGCATCTCACGGGTCTGGGCGTTCAACTTCCTCACGCTTACCTGGCTCACGAGCAGCATGAATGCAAAGACTTTGACTGCGCTCTTCATCGAACCTCCATCCCACATGGAAGCATAGGCTTTGCCGCCGAGTCTAGCGACCTAGAGTTCACTCCCACCAGGCCCCGTCTGCGAGCTGGCAGCGTCGCTGACTGTCGTACACGCGTTTACGAGGACTTAGCCGTTGGCCACGCATTCATTGCAGTTCGCGCCATGTCCAGTAAAGCCCTTTGACCAACGCCGTCCCTTGCCAACGTCGACATGCCTTGAACGATAGCCATCGTCATAGATGCGAGAGCTTGCGCGTTTGCCGTTTTGGGCATGTGCCCCTCGCGGATGTCCCGCTCTGCCCTTTTTTGAAGGGCCTTCCGATTTGCCTCGCGGATGCTTTTCAGGGCTGCTCGTACCCGCTGTGAATGTACAGACCCGCTGGACGCGGCGCTTGCAACCAGACACCCGGCTGGCGCGTCCTGTTGAGTGAACCATCGCGCGGATAGTACAAGAAGCTGCTGCGCAGCCTGGCGGGCGGAGGGAGCCTCCGCGATCAGCTCAGGAGTTGTCTTCGGCCCTGGGTTCGCATATCTCTCCAAGCATTCGAGGAAAAGAGATTCCTTGTCTCCGAAAGCGGTGTACAGGCTCGGCGCGGTAATGCCCATGGCATGGGTAAGCTCGGCGACGCTTGTGGTCTCGTAACCTGTCTGCCAGAACTGCAACAAGGCGACTTGCAACGCCTTGTCACGATCAAACGAGAGCGGCCGTCCCAGACGTTTTGCTGCCGGAACCTCCTGAGTTTCCATAACGACTATTATGAAATACCTTGACCAAAGTCTGCAACCTCTGCATACTCTCCGTAGTATTCATTATGGAATGGAGGCGTAAATGGAACTACAGTTGAACGGCAAGCGTGCTTTGGTCACAGGCAGTACAAGCGGAATCGGGGAACAGATCGCGAAGACTCTTGCGGGGGAAGGTGTCCAGGTTGTTGTTCACGGCAGGAGAAAGGCCGAAGCCAACCGCGTGGTGCAGGAGATCACAGCGACTGGAGGAGTGGCCATGGCGGCTATCGGCGATCTTGGAAGCGATGAAGAGACGGCTGAGGTCGTGAAATTCTCGTTGTCGGCCTTTGGCGGTATCGACATCCTCATCAACAACGCAGGGACATTTCCCATGAAGCCATGGCTGCTATCGACTGCAGCTGAGTGGCTCGATCTGTATAACGCGAATGTGGGCTCGGTCGTACGGCTCGTCACGCAGCTTGTTCCACCGATGGTAGAGCGTAAATGGGGTCGGATCGTCATGCTGGGCAGCTTTATTGGCCCGATGCCAGGCCCGCCTGTTGCTAATTACGGTACAACAAAGGCTGCCAACATCGCCCAAGCGGTTTCTTTAGCAAAAGAACTCGGCGGGACCGGAGTGACTGCAAACACAGTGAGCCCCGGACCCATCCGAACACCAGGGATGGAAGCTGGGGCACGGGAAATGATGACTTCGCAGGGACAGGAGTACAACTTCGACATGTTCGAGCAATTCTATGTGCAGCAAACTCGTCTCCCCGCTGGCAGGATCGGCTCACCGCTGGACATTGCAAACATGGTGGCTTTTGTATCAAGTCCTCTCGCTGACTTCATCACGGGTGCCAATCTGCGCGTCGATGGCGGCATGATGCCGACAACCAACTAAGGCGAAATGGGCTGCCGCCATCGGCAGCCTCTCCGCCAGCTACCGTGAGTCAACAGCGGATGTTTGCCTCTGCCAGGCCCCATATGGAGCAGTTTGCATCTTCGATTGGAGTGAACGGCGTTCCTCGATACGTACGCGCTTACTGCGGGAATCCACCTTCAAAAGCTAGATCTCCCAAGGACCTCCGGTCGCTGGGCACGTCGCGAGTACGCAGTTCTTCCGGCGGACCGGCGGGATCGGCTCTTCTGCCAACCGCATATACAGCTTCGACCGTATAACCCTTAGGAACGCTCAGTTCGTCGAAGGTACGGTCCGCGTCAAATCCGACCATGCCGTGCATCGACTTGTCTTGCCTTTCGTGGCGTCGGAACATAAATCTCAAGCGTCTCGCCGCGGCGCGTCACTGCGACCGGAGTATCCGACTCCAGAAAACGTGTGATCTGCTCGCGGATTTCGCGAACTCCGACTTTGATAGCCGGCGTGGCAGACTTCTCGATGTGTACCTATTCTGCCGAGAGTGGAAATTCATCTGGTGCTTGGGAGGGAACTCTGTTAGATGCAATGGAGATTGCACGGCGGACATCTGCCTCGCGCTTTGCCGTCAGTGAATACTCCACCTTTCTTAGTTTGGTAGCGTACTCGCGCCGCGCTATCCACCCAAGCTCCTCAAGCCCGTGAAGCGTGTCGATGAGCACCTTCTTCGTGCACTCTGGAACTGCACGTTTGAGCTGGCTGAGGCGAACCGGACCTTTCACGATCTCCTGCAACACCCTGAGCCTCCACTTGCCTTGAAAAACGACACGCAGCAAGTCTGTATCGATTGTGTGGTCCTGATCAAGGCTATGAAAAAGCTCCATATTCCCGTCATCGTTTCATTTGTGTGGTTGCTCTCTCCTAGTCGGATGACTCGCGTACCGAGTCGCGTGCCTGAGAGCTCCACTTGTCTTCTCACTGATCAGCGAAGTGTTCGTGCGCAAGCTCTTCTGCTTTCTTCCATAGATCTTGGCCCTGCTTGGCATCCAGGGCGTAAGAGCGGACTCCACGTTTGACCACAGGATTGTCATCGACTTCGGCGACGTGGCAGTCCTCACAGTATTTCCCGCCTGCATCGTCGACATCGGCGACAAATCCCGCCCACACAGTGGTGGCGGCGCCTTGTGGTTGCGATTTCCAGTCGAACTGGGCCAGAGCCGCTTCTTTCCCTTCGCCTAGCCCATCGATAAGCTTCTGTACTGTCTCCGTTTGAATAGCGCCAGGATGAACCGCAATGGCCCGAATACCCTCCGCTTTGTGACGGCGATCAAACTCAACAGCGAACTGAATCAGGGCTGTTTTCGACCGCCCATACGCGGTGTAGGAATCGTATGGGGTTGATTTGAAGTTTGGGTCGGCCAGATCCACGTTGGTGCGGCGATGGCCCGCAGACGAGACGATCACAACGCGTGCTCCCGGCAGCAGTCGGTCTCGGATGCGATTCACAAGAACGAAGTGGCCGAGGAAGTTCACACCAAATTGAGCTTCGATTCCTTCGGCAGTCTCCGTTTTTGGTCCCGCCATCAGCCCCGCATTCGCAATTACAACGTCGAAAGGCTTGGCTCCGGTTTGTAGCTGATTCGCACAGCGACGAACGCTCGCGAGCGATCCCAGGTCGAGTTCAACGAACTCCAGTTCCACATCGCGAGTGAGTTTGGAGCAGATGGTGCGAGCAGCGGACTGCGCTTTCGTCAACTCGCGCGAGGTCCCGACTACGGTGGCACCATGGGCAAGAAGGCTTCGAGCGGTCTCAAGCCCTAGGCCCGAAGTCGCGCCAGTCACAAGAACCCGCCGGCCGGTCAAGTCGATTTCTCGAAGAACTTCATCAGTGGTGGAAGCTGGTCCGAACGAACTGAACATGGAAACCGATCCTCAAATCCCTCGTACAGAATGACCGAGCTGTGGGGGCAGATATACAATCCCGACCACCACGGCTGAGATGATACTGGTAGTGAGCCTCCGTTTACGGTTATTCTGTCGACGGTTCATAGGCAGCCTTTGCGGATAAGTGACCTGAAAACGCCGACACGCCAAACTCCCCCTCGACGGTTGCGATCAGACGCCCGGCGCAATCGCGAATCATTGTTGCGCGCCGGCAAGGAAATGTTCACGCACCGCGGCGTTGATGCGAGTTTGGAGGCGACTGCTCGTCGTGCCGGAGTCGGGATTGGCACCTTATATCGACACTTTCCTAATCGCGATAGCCTCATTGAAGCCGTCTATCGACAGGAAGTGGACTCGTTAGCGGACAGCGCTGAACGACTCTCGAAAAATGATGATTCCGCCGAGGCTCTTCATCAGTGCATGCGCCTGTTCATCGAATATGTCGCGACGAAAAAGGTTCTGGCATCTTCCTTGTGTGCACCCGTCCCGAATGCGTCTGAACTTGCCTACGCTTCGAACACGAGAATACTGAATGCTCTCACCCTGCTCGTCAACAACGCTGTACACGATAGAACGATCCGCCCTGACATTGCACCAGAGGACTTGCTGCGAGCACTTGCGGGCTTCTCGTATGGAGGTGTCGGCCCACTCTGGAAGGTCAGCGCTCGAAAGCTGACCGACACTCTCATGATCGGTCTTAGGGCGATGGGTCAATAGACGTGGACAACCCTACGCAAAGAGAATCCGACGTGCCATAGCTCCCGCGGTAGCTAGCGGAGGGGCCATCGTCCACAATAGCTACTTGCGGCTTTGTGGCGGAATAATGCCATTCATGCGAAGGTACTCGGAGAGCTGCCCATAGTGGTCTGCATCGTGCACCATCACGTACGCTGCAATTCCAGCTCGGGTCATGCCGTGCGAGTCCTCCGGCGTGTCGCTTGCATTTGATAAGGTCAGAGTCCCGATGGCCTTATGCCCAAAGGCGAACGATTGAGTGAGGGCGGAAAGGATTTCATCCTTGCTCTTCAGGCGTCCGATCGAATCCATGTCTATGTCCGGCTTCAGTCCGCTCATGACGCTGTAGATTACGAAATTCATTTCAGCCACATGCTTTACCTCTTCTGCAAACGTGCGAACACCTTTGAACTCGGCTCGTGGTAGCGTGAGCGCTCCCGGGTTGAAGTCATACTCACTGCTTGGCATTGCTTTTGCCACGGCCACGAACTGACTTTCGAAGCGGGTTAAAACAAGATCGTATGAGGAGGACAAGGAACCGCTTGTCTGTGCTCCCGCAATCCCCGGTGTCGAAGCCGCTGTTAACAAGATCAGCTTGATCAGGATGGAACGACGGATGGTGTGCATCAGATCTCCAGCATTGAGTGGTCAAGATGTGGTCTGCGTTTCAAAGATAGGACGAACGCTTACCAGGAGCGAGGGTAAAGTACTGACCCTCGTCCTCCGAAGAAATCATGCAAACAGGTATCCAGCGACGGTGAACCGGTACGGCTCAATCTCGAAACGCTGGAAACTCTCCAAGTGTGCGCGACTCCTTGCTTGTGAGGAATACCCAGATTTCATACATTGAAGTCATGAGAAGAGTGGACGCCGAGTCTGGACAGGCAACTAGAAACACGTTGCGTTCACTACTTGTACGGGGCGTCTTTTGGACCGCTGTCGGCCTCGCGTTTGCGCTCTCCAGAACCGGGACTGGACAGGGGACATGGGCAACCGTTCTGGCCGCCATCATCGAGTGGTGGACGTGGGGCGCACTTGCGCCCTTCATCATCGCGCTCGACAAACGGCTACCCTTTTACAGTAAACAGCCGCTCTTGCACCTTTCAACCCATCTTCTTCTTGGTCCGGTCTGGCTCCTGATCTTCAGCTTCAGCAGCGAGTCGATCTGTTGGGCGCTGGGCCTGCAGCAGTGGGGACATCTCTTTATCAACTATCGCCAGGCTTTCTTCTGGACGATGCTCATCTACTTGCTAATCGTGGGTGTGTCGGAGGCTGATCTGTTTCGGCAGAAGAGTCTCTCGAATGAGCTGAACGTTCAACGTCTGCGGAGGAGCCTCGCAGACGCAAGGCTACAAACGTTGCGCATGCAGTTGAACCCACACTTCCTCTTCAACGCGCTAAAGACGATCTCTGCCGAAATGACAGAAGACCCCGGCTTGCACGGAGGATGGTTGAACACCTGGGCGACTTGCTGAGAGCATCGCTCGAATACCAGGAGAGGCAGGAGGTCACGCTTGGCGCGGAACTCGACCTGCTGAACCATTTCGTCGCCATACAAAAGGTTCGATTTGAGGATGAGCTGCAAGTGAACGTCCGTGTTCCATCCGAGCTTCGATCCACGCTTGTTCCTTGTCTGCTACTACAACCACTCGTCGAGAACGCTATCAGACATGGCCTGGCGCCGCGACTCGAGGTGGTGTGATCACCATCATCGCTCAAACGGATCAGGACTAGATCGGCCTGCTTGTCGAGGACGACGGGATCGGGCTGCCAGCAGAGTGGACGATCAACAATGGGTGCAGGAATTGTATTGTCCTCTACTTCAGAACGGATCACAAACCTGTATCCTGGCACGCGTGCTGGACTGAGCGTTGAACCGCGCCTGCTACGCGCTACGCGGCACAACGGTCCGAGTTGTATACCCCTTCCGGTGGGGGGACCATCGTGAAGCACGGGATCCTTCGCTTCCTGATTGTCGACGATGAGAAGCCTGCCCGCAAGAGACTGCTTAGTCTACTGCAGTACGCAGCACCCGAAGCCTTCATCACAGAAGCCTAAAATGCAGTTGAGGCGATGAAGTTGATTCGCGGTTCCCATATTGATCCGATCTTCTTGGACATGCAGATGCCCGACTTGGATGGCATCCAGCTCATTCAGGATATTGGGCCTTCTCAGATGCCGCTAACAATCTTCGTCACAGCCCACAACGAATACGCTATCGAGGCATTCGAGGCCAACGCTTTGGACTATCTACTAAAGCTTCTTAGTCATGAAAGGTTCGAGGCTGCTCTGGATCGGGCTAAACAGCGCCTGCAAGAAGCCGACTTAAGCAGGTTCGGAGAGCGCCTCCTTCGCCTCGGACCTAACGGCATGCCAAGAAAGCGATATCTTGAGCGTTTGGCTGTGAAACGAAAGACGGCATCAAGCGGGCGAGAGGGACAAAGGCAAAGATTTGTAATCTGATGAGCGCGCTTTTCACACATGCGATGAGGTACGAGTGGACGGATAAGAATCCGATCAGGCTCGTGCGCCAGAGTGCGAAGAGAGAACGCGTGCCAGATGTTCTCGAACTCTGGGATGTCCAACTGCTATTGTGAAAGCTCGGTGTGCGTGAGCGCACCTTGGCTCTGCTCGACGCGGGAATGGGTCTCAGGGTGAGTGAACTCCTGGCGCTGCGTTGGAGGGATGTGACTTCGAGAACCTGGAACTCAACGTCACCCGCTCGATCTGGCATCAGGTCATCGGTGACTGCCAGACGGAAGCGTCTGCCGAGCCGGTGCCGCTCGATTCGTACATGGCGGAAGACCTGTTTCGCTGGCGTCGGCAGAGCGACTACGCCGGATTGGACGATCACATATTTGCGAGTGAGACCATGCGGGGCAAGCAGCCCTTCTAGCCTGACAACCTCATGAAGCGTCATATACGCCCGGTCGCGAGAGCGAACGGGATCAACAAACAGATCGGCTGGCACACCTTCCGCCATACCTCGGCACGCTGCTGAAGGCGAATGGGGAAGATCTGAAGACGGTTCAGGAGTTCTTGCGGCACGCCAACAGCATGATCACGCTGGAGGTTTACACGCAGGCCGTGAACTCGCACAAGCGAGCTGCGCAGAGCAAGGTTGTAAGGATGATGGTGCCGAATCAGGGTGAAACCGAAGGTGCTTTGCACCCGAGGATCGGGGGATAAGATGCTCATTGCACCTTTAATGAACCCGCGACCTCTGCCTTTTTGGGGTCACCCATCAATCTAAGTCCTTTGGATTGATGGCGGGGACGACGGGGCTCGAACCCGCGACCTCTGCCGTGACAGGGCAGCGCTCTAACCAACTGAGCTACGTCCCCAACATAACACCGCCCGGAGCTTTGCCTGGACGATGTCCAAGGCTAACGAAAGGATTGTGCCCTTGCTTTCCTAGCTCTGCCTCTACCAGGTCACGCACTTGTTCGCGGCGGCTCTCCAAAGCATACCAGACAATCAACGTTGCGGGCAGTGAGTGTGCCCGGCAGGTAGTTGGTCAGCTTTCTAATCGGGCTCATTACCAACCCGCTCAATACCAACCCGCACTACCAACCGGTCCCGACCGGCCCGGCTCAACTAACCACCCGGGCCCCCGACTGGCCCACTAACCACCCGCCTATTACTTGCCGGCACGAATACACCGCCCCGCGAGCAGAACCCCCCGAACAGCCACACACACGCCACCCCACTTCAGGCGCGCCTCGGCAGCCACGACCGTGCGTTCTGAGATTGCTCAAATACCTAAGCAGTTGTTCGCCCGGGGGAGAGCCCCGCCCCTTCACTCTCCGGCTGCCTCGCTACCGAGTGGAAGCCCACGCCCTAACTTACAGGCGTTTCCAGCTCCGACAAAGCCAGTGTAAGGGTGCGGACGGTGTTTTGATCGCGCTGCTCCCCGTAGCGGTTGACGGTGGCAAGCGACCGCTCGAGTGCAATCCTCAGCTCATCCCTGTGGAGCGTCCCGTAGCCGCGGACCGCGCGCAGCAAGGCGACGCTCGCGTGAAAGAAGAGAAACGGCTGCTCTACCCCCATCCGGTCCGCCAACCATGGAACATACTTCATGTCAGGCGCGAGTTGCAGGATGCAGATCGCGGCCAGCCGCTTGCCGGGCGACCCTGTGTCGGCATGGAACTCCTCAAGAAACGGATCGGCGGCCAGCGCAAGCGTTCGCATCTTAGCGGCGATCGCGTTCATGGCATTGGTACGCTCCGGACCGGAAGGCATACCCGCGCGCGTCGTCTCATATTCCTGCGCGAAATTCAGCATCCGGCTGCGGATGGAATCAAGTACTTCGTGCCGGACGGAGGTTTCAGGCGCCTTATCGAGCAGGCTGCGCACCCGATTCGCGGCCTGCACCTCGGCAGGAGGAATGGTCGCGCCGAGCTGTCGGTCAGGAATGGTGTAGGTCGTCTTATGCTCGCGCGCCAGCGTTTCGGACTCGTCGAGCTGCGCCTCCACAGTGCGATCGAACTCTACCTGCCAGATCTTTACCTTGCCTGAAGATGCGGCGATGCCGACTACCGACGTCAGTAGTTCACCGAGCTGTTTGCGGAAGAAATAGAGTACACCGCCCAGGAGCAAAGGCCAGGCGATCGCAGAAAGGATTGCCGCAATACCTCCGAGCACCTCCGGCCGCTCCAGTGGAGGCAAGGGGTGCATGGCATCCTCAGCCAGCCGCGCCGCGATCACAGAAACAAGCATTGCTTTGTAGCCTCTCAGCGGGGACGGCACGCGCAGCGGAGTCGACCGCCGCAGATACTTACGCTACTCCGCCTTACGGCTCCAAATGACCACTGCGTGGCTCGGCTCGGGAGATGCCGGCACCTGCAGCAGAGCTTGGCAGAAAGCCACGCAGCACCCAAACAGCCACCCACAGCAGCGCGCCAACAAGGATCAGTGCTAGCCCCATCGGCCACATGGCGGAAAACAGCGGCGCAACCGCAGTGTCGGGCGCGTAGCCAAGGCCGCGCGTGCCCAAGACCGAAGCGCAAAGCACCACCCCGACCGCGAGCGCGGCGGTGGCAACCAGCCGTAATCGTTGAAGACCCATCTGCCAGTTCATAGGCACCGATGGTAGCGGGCTTTCCCACACCACCGCAAGGTGACTCCCGTGGCAGCGACCTTGGCGCACGATTGCGGCAAAGCATGCTCCCGTGCACGCACGCCGCAGTTGGCCGTGCGTAGGCACGACCGGTAGGGCGAGGAGCATGAGTCAATGGCGGAAGCCTTCGGCGCAGTTCTTCTCACCCTTGAGGAGGAGAAACGCTCCACGGCGCTAAGCGCGGGACAGGTAAACGCCCTCCGCGGTATCGACGCGGATCTTCTCGCCCTCGTTGATAAAAGGCGGCACCTGCACCATCAACCCTGTTTCCAGGCGAGCCGGCTTAGTCACTGACGAGGCAGTTGCGGACTTCAATCCTGGCTCAGTCTCGATCACCGTCAGCTCTACCGTCTGGGGCAGATCGATGCCGACCGGCACCCCGTCAAAGATGGAAACCGTGATCTGCAGGTTCGGCGTCAGGTACTCCACCGCATCGCCAAGCGTGTCACGCTTCAGATGGGTCTGTTCGTAGTTGGTCGTATCCATGAAGTAGTAATCGTCGCCGTCGTTGTAAAGAAACTCCATTGCGATCTCATCGACAACGACGCGGTCGATCGGGTCGGGTGAGCGAAAACGATGCTCAAACATGGAGCCGGTGCGCAGGTTGCGCAGCTTGGCCTGGATAAATGCACGCAGGTTGCCGGGCGTGCGATGCTCCACGGCAAAGACCGTGTGCAGCTCGTTGTTGAACTTGATGATCATGCCGGGACGCATCTGGGTGGCGGGAATCGCCATACGGGAAAGCTCCTTGCCAATGGTGCGAGATAGAGGCGGTGCGCGAGCCAAACGCATCCGCTGCTCCGGGAGCAGTCTGCAGCCCGGAGCGTTCCCCCTTATTCTAGTGCATGGCCTACAAGCCGGGCTGCACCGCCGGCGCCTGGTGCCCCGCCAGCAAAGATGCCGGGATTGCGGTTCCTGGCGCTTCTGCAGGCGGAAGACGGGGTTCGCACAGCTCCGGGTGCGCCGCCTGCAGCGCCTCAAAGCACACAGGGTCGAGCTTGCCCGGCACCTGCGCCTTGAGTATGCGGCTGATCTCCGAAGGATCGAGCCCTCCCCGGTATGGCCGATCTTCTGACAGCGCACCGTAAACATCGGCTACCGCGATCAAGCGCGACTCCAGCGAAAGCTCTGCCGCTTGCAACCCGAATGGATACCCGCTGCCATCGAGCTTTTCATGATGCTCCCCCGCGATGACGGCAATCTCGTGGAACGACGGCATGCGGTCGAGAATCTCTCTCGTAAGCGCCGAGTGCCTCTTGACCACCTTGAACTCGACATCGTTGAGCTTGCCAGGCTTGTCGAGAATCATGTTGGACACGCTCAGCTTGCCTATATCGTGCAGCAGTGCGGCTCGGCGCAGCATCTGCAGCCGCGACGCAGGCAGCCCCATCGCGGTTCCGATCGCAACCGCCGCATCTTTCACCCCGACCGAGTGCCGGAAAGTGAACGGTGATTTTGCATCGACCACCTCGGCAAAGCCTTCGCAGATCTGGTCTAGCGTGCTCGCGGAAACACCCTTGCCGAGTGCAGGCCCGAAGCGTATCGTCTCGGTCAAAGCCCGCTCGTGCCCGTCGCCCGGCAGGCAGTGCTGCCACAGCAACCCGGTCCGGTGCAACGCCAGCGCCGCCTGCACGCACTCCGGATCGAACCAGGTGCGGCTGCGTTCCACCATCACATCGATGGCCTTTTCCGCGCCCGCCTGCATGCAAAAGGCGTCCAGGTGCTGCGCGACGCCCATGATGCGCGCCAACACCGGGATTGCATGCCCGCTCTGTCTCCCGGGATAGCCGCTGCCGTCCCAATGCTCGTCCAGGCGCCTGACTGCATCGGCCACTACCTCGTCCAGGCCGATCTTGCGCACGATGCTCGCGCCCCGGTCGCACCGCAACTCGATCAACTCCTTGTTGTTCTCGTGCTGGGTGGCGGCAATCTGCAGGATTCGCTGCGCCCTTTTATACGCGCTCTCGCCGGGGAGCACCTGCTGCCACATCAGCTTGAGCGTGGAGAGTCTGGGCTTATTCGGCCTGGTCCAGTCCTCGAGCTTTACCCCGGCCTTGATGGCCCGGTCATCTCCACCCGTAATCTGGCACATCCGTGCCGAGTTGCTGCTGCAGCCTACATCTTTGAGCAGGGAAGCGTAGTAGAGCTGCAACATCTCGGAGTCAAAAAGCCCTAGCTGCCGGCCGATCCGGAGCGCCAGCAGGCAGCTTCGCACCGCGTGGCCGGGCACAGCGCCTTCCGTAAGGTCCAGCGCAAAGGAGAGCGTGGAAAGGATCTCGGAGAGCGGCGGCGCGGACTGATCCTGCGGCCGAACGCTTGAGGATGTTTGGAACACAGTTGCCCCCAGGAGCGCACAGCAGTGTTTGGGGGCTGCGCACCTGTGATTGCTATCGGACAGAACGCAGAAAAGTTCTAGAGTACCT
>CAXTPL010000025.1:13500-26215 GCA_964246065.1 uncultured Acidobacteriaceae bacterium | reverse complement strand
TCGCCGAACCGCTCGGAGAACGCGCTTCGGCAGCAAGACGCATGCAAACTTTAGTCTATGACCGCATCACCAAGGCTGCGCTTGCAGCCCCCACCCCGATGCTATTCTTGTCCTCTAAGGAGAAAGCGGCTCCCTGGGCACCCGTCTGCCCGGCGTAGTCGCACACACGCCATGGCGACCACCCTCGCACCGCCCGCAACAACCCCCGGCATCAAGCACCACGTCAAAGACCTCGCGCTCGCCGCTCAGGGCAAGCAGCGCATCGAGTGGGCCGGCGAGTCCATGCCCGTGCTCGCGCAGATTCGCGAAGACTTCAAAAAGTCTCAGCCCCTCAAGGGCATTCGCGTCGCCGCATGCCTCCACGTCACCACCGAGACGGCGAACCTGATGATCGCCCTTCGCGACGGAGGAGCCGACATCGCTCTCTGCGCCTCGAACCCGCTCTCTACCCAGGACGACGTAGCCGCGGCGCTGGTGGCCGAGTACGGCATCTCCACTTTCGCCATCAAGGGCGAAGACAATGACAGCTACTACCAGCACATCCTCGCGGCGATCGATCACAAGCCGCACTTCACCATGGATGACGGCTGCGACCTTGTCACGATCATGCACACCAAGCGCCAGGACGCGCTTGAAGGCGTCATCGCAGGGACGGAAGAAACCACCACCGGCGTCATTCGCCTCCGCGCGATGGCCAAGGACGGCGTGCTCCGCTACCCGATTATCGCGGTGAACGACGCGCTGACCAAGCACATGTTCGACAACCGCTATGGCACCGGCCAGTCCACGCTGGACGGCGTCATCCGCTCTACCAATGCGCTGATTGCGGGTGCCCGCTTCGTCGTCGCCGGCTTTGGCTGGTGCGGCCGGGGGCTAGCCTCACGCGCGCGCGGCATGGGCGCCGAGGTCATCGTGACCGAGATCGACCCGACACGCGCGCTTGAAGCCGTGATGGAAGGCTATCGCGTCATGCCCATGGAAGAAGCCGCCAAGGTAGGCGACATCTTCGTGACCGTTACCGGCAACAAGAGCGTCATCCGCAGGGAGCATTTCGAATCGATGAAGGATGGCGCCATCGTCGCGAACTCCGGCCACTTCAATGTGGAGATCGACATCCCCGCCCTGGAAGCGCTCGCCACCTCCACCCGCAAAGCGCGCGAGTTTGTCGATGAGTACGTGCTGGCTGACAGCCGCAAGGTCTACATCCTCGGCGAAGGCCGCCTTATCAACCTGGCCGCGGCAGAAGGCCATCCCGCCTCCGTCATGGATATGAGCTTCGCCAACCAGGCGCTGACCGCCGAGTACCTCATGGCCGAGTACAAGAACCTGCCCAACAACGTCTTCCCGGTCCCCGAGCATCTTGACAAGCGGGTCGCCAAGCTCAAGCTCGATGCCATGGAGATCGGCATCGACACACTGACGCCAGAGCAGGAAGAATACCTTGCCGGCTGGTCTGAAGGCACCTAGCGCAACCGGCATCCAGCTAACCCTAAAAGCCTCGGCAACCCGCCGAGGCTTTTTTTGATGCCTGCCAGCGTACACACAATATATAGATACGATTGCGAGCCGAAACAGCGGCAGCACTTCGCACCTACTCGTGCATCGTATAGCTACCGTTCGGACTCCCAAGCTCGCTCTGCACGCCGCGACCGTCGTGTCGCCATCCCCCGCTGACGAGGATCACGTGTCGACTTCCACGGTCCGGCCCAGCACTCTCCTTCAACCTCGGGCGGCCAGCTTGCGCTTTCTTGATCCGCCATTGGACGCGCGGCCGCGCTGGACGCTATGGGAGACCGGAGCGTTGCTCGCCTATCTGGGGGTAGTCGCCTTTGGGATCGCGCAGCACGTGCCCTGGGCAGACGAAGCACAGGCCTGGATGCTTGCCCAGGAAGTCACGCTGCCCCACCTGTTGATGCACAGCCTGCACTATGAAGGCACCCCGGGCTTGTGGCACATCTTTCTCATGCTCCTCCAGGCCTTCCACCTCTCCTTTACCGCGATGCGCTGGATGGCCGGTGCCGTTGCAGCGAGCGGAGTGGCAGTGCTGCTCGCCTACGCTCCTTTTCCGAGGCTGCTGCGCCTCCTGCTGCCGTTTTCTTTCTTCCTGGCCTACCAGGATGCGGTAGTGGCGCGCTCCTATGTTTTGTTTGCCGTACTTGGCTTTGCCGCGGCAGCCATGCTGCGCAGCAACCGCATCCGCCCCTTGTCGGTCGCGCTCATTCTCGGGCTCATGGCCCATATCTCGTTGCATGGCGCGCTTGCCTCAGG
The DNA here is from genome assembly GCA_964246065.1 of uncultured Acidobacteriaceae bacterium. Lineage (GTDB taxonomy): Bacteria > Acidobacteriota > Terriglobia > Terriglobales > Acidobacteriaceae > EB88. The sequence continues at coordinate 23,947 of CAXTPL010000025.1, read as the reverse complement.
TGGGCTGGCCGTGGTCGCTCTTGCTTTATGGCGAAAGCGCATCCCCAGGCGCATGCTGCCGCGCGCCCTCGCCGCGGTGGTTCTCCTGCTTACCTTTTGGGCTGCGGCGATCGCCGTCATGGTTCCTGCCTCCGACATCGATTATGCCGCCGGCAATAACGTGCAGCGCTCGATGGCCAGGCTCGAGCGGCAGTTCGGCATGCATGTCGAGATGCCGCCGCTGCTTAGTCAACGCCAGATGAACAATCTGCCGCCAAGCCCGCCGGTCGTGCATCATCGCCGCGGTTGGCAAAGCACCTGGAACAAGCTGGCGCGAACGCTTTCCGTCATCACATACCCGATCTCCGTATCTCGTTCGCTGGCGTTGCTGCTCGTCGCCTTGGTGGTTGCTCAGTCGTGGCAGCGACGGCAGACAAGGCAGCCCGACGCGGCTACCGGTCCCATCGGCTTGCTGCCTTACCTTCTCTTGGTGGTGGCCTTCACCTCGCTTTATCTCGCTCCTCGCCATGTCGGCATGGTCTTTACCAGCTTTGTGATAGCCGCGTGGCTTACCTGGCCCGGTCGAAACAGCCTCACCCCCGGGGGGCGGCTGCTCCTTTCCCGTACCTGCACCGCGGTCTTTGTAGTCGTTCTGCTTGTACAGATGAGTTGGACCTACCGCGCCCTAAGTAAGGAGCATAGTGAGCCATACTCTCCCGATCGACAGACTGCCCTCTACCTGAAGCAGCAGGGACTCGACCGGGGAGGCAAGACAGCTGCAGGCTTCTATTACTACAGCACGGGACTGTTGCTTTATTTTGATCGCAACGTCTACTTGAACCAGCCGCCTCACCGCTATCGGTGGTGGAGTACCCAGATGCGCTCCTATGAAACGGTGCAGGCCACGCTGGCCCGTCATCCTGACTTCATCGTGATCGGCGGCTTTGAAACCGGACCCGATGCGGAGATCACGCGCGACTGGCTCCCGGCCGCACCCCCTCTGCCGGGCATTCAGCTTGGGGACACGTTCTTCGTCGCCGATTACTACCGCCACAATGGCTACCACACCGCTCGCGTTTTTTGCGGCAACAGCTGGATGCGCTCAACCTATGCCGAACGCATCTGCGACACCGTACTCGAACCGGATACTCGGCCGTAGCCTGTGGCGTACAGGTCGTTCCTGACATAAGGTAAGCTGCTGGCAGCCGTTATCCTGCATCCCATTGGTGCTTTGTCTCTGCTGTGTGGCTGCCACTTGCCGCCTTTGAGGCACAGGCATAACGCGCCTGCCACGGAGGCTTCGCCCGCCCTATGTCCCTGACTGACCTGCTGCTCGGCCGTCCGCTCGCCACCACAGAAGAACGCGCCGAACACGTGGGTCCCTCCTCCGGGCTTTCCATCTTCGGCCTCGATGCACTCTCGTCCGCCGCCTACGGTCCTGAGGCCGCGCTCACCCTGCTCATTCCGCTCGGCATTGGCGGCGTCCATTACATCGTCCAGATCAGCACTGCCATCATCCTGCTGCTGATCATCGTCTACTTCTCCTACCGACAGACCATTGAAGCTTACCCCAACGGCGGGGGCTCCTATACCGTTGCAACCGAGAACCTGGGAGACGGCGCCGGGCTGCTCGCTGCCGCCGCGCTGATGATCGACTATGTTCTTACCGCCGCGGTCGGTATCTCAGCAGGCGTGGGCGCCCTGGTTTCCGCTATCCCCTCGCTACACGACCACATTCTTGCCATCTGCCTCGGTATCCTTGCCTTGCTTACCCTGATTAATCTAAGGGGCGTGCGGGACACGGGTATCGTCATACTGACTCCCACGTACCTCTTCTTAGTGTCCCTGCTGTCCATGATCGCTATCGGGCTCTTCCATACCGTTACCACCGGCGGTCACCCGGTACCCGTGCTTGCGCCGCCGCATCTACCAGCGGCCACCGCTGCGTTGAGCTTCTGGCTCCTGCTTCGCGTTTTTTCAAGCGGCTGCACGGCCATGACCGGCGTTGAGGCCGTCAGCAACGGCGTAACTGCCTTTGCCGAGCCCCGCACCAGCAATGCCACAAGAACACTCACCATAATCATTGCCTTGCTGATCGCTTTACTCGCAGGCATCGCTTTTCTATGTCACGTCTATAACATCGGAGCAACTGATCCGGACAGCCCCCAGTATCAGAGCGTTCTATCGCAGCTCCTTGGCGCGGTCGTCGGGCGCGGCATCTTCTACTACGTCAGCATGGCCTCCATCCTCGCCGTGCTTGCTCTTTCCGCAAATACGGCCTTCGCTGACTTTCCGCGCCTCACGCGCGCCATCGCTACGCACGACTACCTTCCCCACGTATTTACTCTCCGCGGCCGTCGCCTGCTCTACTCGTGGGGCGTTTATGTCCTCGTCGGCTTGACTGCCCTGCTCCTCATCCTGTTCCGCGGAGTTACCGACCGCCTCATCCCCCTCTATGCCATCGGGGCATTTATGGCCTTTACCTTGTCCCAGGCCGGCATGGTTGTGCACTGGCGGCGCAATCCGGGCCGCGGCTCCAGCTTTCGCATGGTTGTCAACGCGGTAGGCGCAGTCGCCACCGGCATCACTCTGGTGGTGGTCCTCGTTACAAAGTTCATGGCCGGCGCCTGGATCACGGCGCTCCTCATCCCTGCCATGATCGCCATAATGGTGCTTATCAAGCACCATTATCGGCGCGTCAACAACGAGACACAGCTCGATCAACCGATTCACCTGACCAATCTGCACGCACCGCGCGTCATCGTACCGGTCGACAAGTGGAGTCGCATCACCGAAAAAGCATTAAGGTTTGCTCTAACCATTTCGCCCGATGTGCAGGCCGTGCACGTTGAGCTGGGAGAAGGCGAGGCGTCGATCTGCGATGTGTGGGAACGCAACGTCGCCAAGCCCCTGCGCGACTCGACCATGGCTGTACCCGAACTGGTTCGCCTGCAATCTCCGTTTCGCTTTGTGCTCTTTCCCTTGGTTGACCACATCCTGGCGGAGGCCGAAAAACATGGCGATCGACGCGTGGCCGTCCTGGTACCGGAGTTGGTCGTGCAGCGCTGGTATGAGAACCTGCTCCACAATCAGCGATCGAATGTTCTAAAGCTTCTCCTGCTCGTCCGAGGCAACAAGAAAATCCTCGTAATTAATATCCCCTGGTACTTATGAGTTGGGCACCTACATCGGCGGGAGCTTCGACCGGTCCCAACCGCCGCCCAGCGCACGGATAAGCTGCACGCTTGCCGCAAACTGGCGAGTGGTAATATCAGCCTGGGTGCGCTGGTTGGCTAACTGCGCCTGCTGCGAGGTCAATACCTCAAGGTACGTCGTCACTCCGCCTTTATATCGATTTGTACTTAGCTGCAACGATCGGTTCGCGGCCGTCAAGGCTGCTGCCGCTGATACCGATTCCCGGTCAAGAATACGCAGGGCGGCGAGGTTATCCTCTACCTCCTGAAAACCGTTCAACACTGCCTCCCGGTAATTGGCAACAGACTGTCGGTAGTTCGCCTTGGCTTCGTCGGTGATCGCGTGACGCCGCCCTGCGTCGAACAGAATCTCCGAGGCGCCGGCGCCAAGCGACCACAACTCGCTCGGCCCTTGTATCCAGGTGCCGGGCTCGCCGCTCTCAAAACCACCCGCGCCCGAGATACTGATGTTGGGGTAATAAGCCGCGATCGCCACGCCGATCTGCGCATTGGCTGCTTGCGCCTGCCGCTCGGCAACGGCGATATCCGGCCGCCGCTCAAGCAAGGCAGAGGGCACGCCGGCCGGGATCATCGGCACCTGCGGAGTCTGCGGCAAAGGCGGCAGAGAAAAGTCGGACGCCGGCACGCCGATCAATGTCGCAATAGCGTGCTGGTACTGCGCACGCGCCACGGCAACGTCGATGTTCTGCGTTTGCGTTGTGGCCAGCTGCGTCTCAGCCAGGGCCACGTCGGCCTCCGTTGCGACTCCTCCTCGCGCCCGCCGCTGCGTAAGTCCTAAAAACTCCTTGTAACTCCCAACCGTGGTCTCGAGTAACTGCGCCTGGGCATCCAGGCCGCGCAGCTGGAAGTAGTCGAGCGCGAGTTCGGCGCGCACACTTAGCTCTACGTTGGCAAGATCGGCCGCACTGGCCTGCATGTTGGCACGCGCCGACTCAACATTGCGCCGCACCCGCCCCCAGAAGTCCGGCTCCCAACTCGCCTGGCCGGAGAGGACGTAGTCGTTGTACTGGCTGGGAACCAGGTTGCCGATCCGCGTCGGTCGATTGTTGGAGAGCCTATCGCGCTGGATGCTGGGGCCTGCGCCGAGGGTGGGGAAATAGTCGGCGCGCACCTGGCGGACGGTAGCGCGCGCATTGGTATATCGCTCGATAGCCGCTTGCAGCGTCTGGTTTCCAAGCGTCAACCTAGCTTCGAGCGCGTCTAGCTGAGGATCGTCAAAAACCGTCCACCAATCTCCTCGGACAGTTGCGTCCGCCGGCGCAGTCGGCTTCCAGGCACCGCTCGGCGGCGCCGGAGCAGTCTCTTTATAGGTGACCGGCACAGCGGCGGCAGGGCGATGATAGTTTGGACCCACCACACAGCCGGTCGGCAGCAGCGTGGCCAATGCCAGACTCGCTACTCCCGCATATCTCCGTGCCTGCCGCGCGCGCGTCACTAGGTCTTCTCTCCCCCGGAGTGCGCGCCGGGACCCTGCTGGTTTTGCTGCTGTGGCTGCACCGGGTGGACCAGTTCTCCATCGACGATCGAGTCAGGCGGATTCTGGATCACTTCATCATCGGCAGCCAACCCCTGCACCACTTCGACGAGCCGGCCGTCGTCGCGACCTACCTTGATCGGCACAAGCTTTACCCGGTTGCCGGGACCAACCACAGCCACTCGCAGCCCTTCTGTACGAAAGAGCATGGTAGATACCGGAATGACGATCACCTTTCCGTGGGTATTGAGCTGCATGTGTACTTCAGCATAGGCGCCGGGCAGTAACTTCCCCTGCCGGTTTTCTACGTCCACCTCCACCAGCAGCGTCCGCGTCGCAGCATCGATGGCATCGGAGGTCCTGACGATCTTCCCGTCGAAATGCCTGTCCGGGTACTCGGCCAGCGTAAGCTCTGCATGCACGCCGGGCCGGGCAGCCATCGAGTCGATCTCCGGAACCGCAACATAGACCCGCAGTGTCGCAGTCTGGGCGAGATGATAGATCTCACGCGCGGCGCCGGCATCGATAAGCTGACCCTGGTCGATATCGCGCGCGGTCACCACGCCATCAAACGGCGCAGTAAGCCGCTCGAAGCTGACAAGCTCTTGCAGGCGCTGGACATTTGCCTGCGCCGATCGCACCTGGGTGCTGGTCGCTGCCTGCTGCGTGACCAGATTATCTGTGTCCTGCTTTGAAACCGCATCCCCCTTCAACAGCTCCTGGTAGCGTGCCGCCTGGACGCTTGCATTGTTTGCATTCGCCATCGCGGTCGCAAGGTCAGCCTGTGCCTGGTTGAGCTGTTGGTCAACTTCCGGGCTTTCTATGACTGCGAGCAGCTGTCCCTTGCGCACATGCGCTCCAATATCCACATACCAGTGCTTCAGGTAGCCGCTGGTGCGTGCATACACAGGAGAATCGATGTAGGCCTGGAGCGCACCGGGCAGCAGCAGCTCCTGGTCGGTCTTGCCCATGGTCGGCTTCGCCGTAATCACGTCGGGAGCGGCGAGCTCGTTGGTTTGCCTTTGCAACGTAGTGCGTGCATGCAGGCGAGGAAGAATACCAAGCACGGCCAGGAGCCCGGCCACGAGCAGCCCGACGAACAAAAACAGCAGCGCGCGTTTACCGGAGAGCGGCTTCGGCCGGTCGTCCTTCTGCTCGGGTTCAGCATGCATCGGTGGTTGGCTCATGCAGTCGCATTCTCCAGGCGGGCACTGCCCGTATCCTTTTTCCGTTTGCCGGACTGTTCTCGCTCGCGCCGCCTGCGCTCCATCCGTGCGTGGATCACACTGAAAAAGGTAGGAACAAAGAAAAGCGTGGACGTGGTGCCGAAGAGTAAACCTCCTATCACCGCACGACCAAGCGGCGCATTCTGCTCGCCGCCATCCCCCAGCCCCAGGGCCATGGGCACCATGCCGATGATCATAGCGAGCGCTGTCATGATGACCGGCCGAAAGCGCGTAGAACCGGCCTCGAGCGCTGCCTGCCGGGCCTCACCTACGTTTTCCTCCAGGCGCTCCCGAGCAAAGCTGATCACCAGAATAGAGTTCGAAGTAGCAACGCCCATGCACATGATTGCGCCTGTGAGTGCCGGAACACTGATGCGGGTATGCGTCAGAAAAAGAAACCAGACAATGCCGCTCAGCGCCGCCGGCAGCCCGGCAATGATGATGAACGGGTCGAGCCAGGACTGGAAATTGATGACGATCAGCAAGTAAACCAGCACGATTGAAAAGGCCAGCCCGGCAAACAAGCCGATAAATGAGGAGTGCATCGTTTGCACCTGCCCCCGCACCACCATCCGGGAGCCGCGCGGCAGTTGATTCTTCATCTGCGACAGCACCTTGTCGATGTCGTCCGCCACGCTCTTCAGGTCGCTATGTACCACGTTGCCGTAGATATCAATGGTGGGCGCAATGTTGTAGTGCGACACGGTGGCCATCTCGGCACCGGTGGTGAACGACGCGACGTTGCCCAGTATCTCCGTCGGCGTGCCCATCAGTGGGCTGGCCGGCATGAGTGAAGCAAGGTTCCCGGGCGCCGGAGACTGACCCGGAGATACGCTGCCTGCCCCGGTCCCACTGCCGGTGGAGCCGGTCGCCGCACCGCCGCTTCCGGGGTTCACAGGGATATTTGCCAGATCCTGCAGCGTGTCCAGGTTGTACTGCGGCGACTGCACCGCGATGTTATAGCTCACATTATTCTTGGGATCAAGAAAGAAGGTAGGCGCAGTCTGGAACGAGCCGCTCGTTGCGGTCAACAGGCTTTGCGTTACGTCCTTTTGCTGCAGCCCCAGTTGCGCAGCCTTGGTGCGGTCTACATCCACAAACAAGCGCGGATTGTTGAATGGCTGCTGGATGCGCAGATCCGTAGTACCCGCGACATACTTGATCTTATCGAGAAGCTTCTCCGCAAACGCCCGGTTTCCAACCAGGTTCGGCCCGACAATCTGGATGTCGATCGGTGCGGGCGCGCCGAAGTTTAAAATCTGCGTCACCATATCTACCGGGAGCTCGTAAAACAGGGTTCCCGGAAAGCGCCTGGCAAGCACGCGCCTCAGTTGATCCACATAGTCTGCGGTGGGATGATGCTTTTCCGCGAGCGAAACCTGGATGTCCGCATCGGACGCGCCGACGGGTGCGGAGTTACTGTAGGCAAAGTTGATACCGCTAAACGGCAGGCCGATATTGTCGATGATCGTAACAACTTCATTCTTCGGGATGACTTCACGGATCGTCTGGTCTACCTCGTCGCACAGCCGCGCAGTTTCTTCTATGCGCAGGCCGGTACGCGCCCGCATGTGCAGCTTGAACTGTCCGCTATCGACCGACGGAAAGAAATCCTGCCCGAGGAAGGGGTAAAGCCCGGCCGCCGAAAGCAGCGTAAACGCGAAAAACAGAAACATAAACAAGCCGGCATGTTCGACGCACAACTCCAGCACGCTGCTGTAGCCTCGCCGCAGCTTTTCGAAGTAGGTCTCGAAGAGCAACTGCAGGCGCACGAGCGGATTCCGGCTGTTCTTCTGCTGCTCTGCCGCGCCCTCATCGTGCTCCTTGAGCAGATACATGGCCATGGTCGGCACAATGGTGCGCGAAAGTACATAGGAGGCAAGCATCGCAAAGACCACAGCCTCTGCCAAAGGCACAAACAGGTACCGGGCTACGCCGCTCAGGAAAAACATCGGCACGAAGACGATGCAGATCGAGATCGTCGAAACCAACGCCGGCACGGCTATCTGCGCCGCGCCATCCAGGATCGCCTGCTCGATCGCCTTGCCTTCTTCCAGGTTGCGGTTGATGTTCTCAATCTCTACCGTGGCGTCGTCGACAAGAATGCCGACGGCAAGCGCCAGGCCTCCCAGTGTCATGATGTTGATCGTCTCGCCCAGCGCGGAAAGCAGCAGCAAAGAGCTGAGGATCGACAACGGAATCGACACCGCGATGATAATGGTCGATCGCCAGGAGCCCAGAAAGAGCAGGATCATCAATGCTGTCAGGCACGCCGCGATGATTGCCTCGCGCACCACGCCGTTGATGGAGGCGCGCACAAAGATGGACTGATCGCCAAGCGGGGTGATGCGCAGGGCAGGCGTCAGCTGCGCTGCGATCTGCGGCAGCTTATCCCGGATGCCCTGGGTAATGTCGAGCGTAGACGCGTCCCCGGTCTTGATCACGCTGAGCAGCGAGGCCCGCTGTCCATCCACCCGCACGATATTGGTCTGCGGCGGAAAACCGTCGCGAACGTGCGCCACATCGTGGATATACACCATGGCGCCATTTACCGACCGGATCGGCAGGTCGTTCAAGCCCTCAATGGTTGAAGGCGCGCTGTTGGTCTCAATCTGATACTCAAGGCTCCCCACCTTGATCGTCCCAGAAGGCAGAATGAGGTTTTGCGTTCCCACGGTGTTGACCACGTCTGAAGGAGAAAGCCCCTTGGACTGCAGGGCCTGCAGGTTGATGTCGACCTGGACCTGCCTTTGTTTGCCGCCATAAGGGTAGGGGATGCCCGCCCCGGGAATGGTGACCAGCTGTGTGCGGATGAAGTTCAATCCGAGGTCGTTCAGCTGCTGCTCGGACAAGCCCTGCCCGGACAAACCCAATTGCAGGATCGGCACGCTCGATGCGTTGTACTGGATGATGAGCGGCGGCGTGGTGCCCTGCGGCAGCTGCCGCAGCTGCGTCTGCGCAATGGCCGTCACTTGCGCCACGGCCGTAGCAATATTTGCCTTCGGCTGAAAGAAAATCTTGATGATGCCGACCCCGTTCATCGACTGGGACTCGACATGCTCGATGTCGTTCACCGTCGTGGTGAGCGATCGTTCACTGAGCAGCACGACCCGGTCGGCGATCTGCTCCGGCGAAAGCCCGACATACTGCCAGACCATGGCCACCACGGGGATATTGATGTTGGGGAAGATGTCGGTCGGCGTCGTCACAACCGCCAGCGGCCCCACCAGCATCAGCAGCAACGCCAGCACAGCGAAGGTGTAAGGCCGTCGCAGAGCGAGGCGGACAATCCACATAGGTGATCAGACTCTCCTCGAAATCGATCATGATGGCGCGCGGGGCTGGCCAGCACCTTGCCGCGTCTACCCTGCTCCCCTGAGCGAGAGCGGGCGGGTGCACAAACGAGGGCACCGGCCAAACCGACAGAGCAGCGGTGCGCCGCTAAGAGTAGAGACGCGCCGCGCACCTCCCAGGACTCGCAACGGCGCGACTGGGTTGCGGCGACCGAGGCCTGCGGCCTACATGTTCATGTTTTTAAAGATGCGCCGGGGCACACTGCGAACGATCAGCATGATCAGACACCAAAAGCCGGGCAGGTAGACCTGGTCGCGCCTGCTGGCCACAGCGCGCAGGATTCCTCGTCCGATCGCGACAGGCTGTGCGAAGAGCGGGCCCCTGGGTAGATGCGCGGTCATCGGCGTGGCTACAAACCCCGGCTTGATGGTCAGAACGTGCACGCCGGCACGGTCCACCCGGTTGCGTACTCCATCCAGAAAGATGCCGAGCGCACCTTTGGACGCCCCATACACGTAGTTGCTTTTGCGTCCGCGATCGCCTGCCACCGAGGAGATCACCGCCAGGCACCCGGTGCCGCGCGCCTCAAAGTAGTTGGCGAGCCAGGTGATCAGCGAGACGGGTGAAAGAAAGTTGGTATGCAGCACCGCCTCAGCCACAGCGTACGTCTTTTCGGCATCGGCTTGTTCGCCCAGGACCCCATGCGCCAGCAGCGCCAGGTCGATTTCTCCCAGCGATTCGGCAGCCAGATGGAGCATTTGCGGGTGCAGGTCGGTTGCATCCAGATCGACAACGTAGCCGCGAACGCCCTTTGCTCCCCGGGTCAGCAGGTCGGCGGTTACCGCTTCGAGCTTGCTTTTGTCGCGGGCTACCAGAAAAAAGCTCGCGCCGCGCCGCGCAAGCAATCGTGCCGTTGCTACAGCGATGGCTGAGGTTGCGCCGAGGATCAGAACACGTGCAGGCACCACAGGGGCAAACTTAGCCACGGCCGGTCACCCGCTTCCAGAACGAAGAATCGAACGCCGGATCGACATAGGCGGCAAAGCGCTCCCACTGCGGGTAAAAGGTCTGGAACTGATGCGCGGTCATGCGCGCATCCTTGGCAGGATACATGCGCCCGCCATGCTCAAGCGTAATCTGCGCCAGGCGCTCCAGCAGGTCGAAGCTGATCTCGTCACGGATCGGAAAATCGAGTGCCAGCGTCAACCCCGGCATGGGGAAGGACAGCATGCCCGGCGAAGGGACGTCGCCAAACACCT
>CAXTPL010000025.1:0-13490 GCA_964246065.1 uncultured Acidobacteriaceae bacterium | reverse complement strand
ACACCTTGAGCACGGCCAGAAACGATGCCAGCCCCGACGCCGTGATCGCCTTCATAATCTGCGTCATGCCATGGTTATCCGCGTCCCACGGCAGCGCGCACTGGAACTGCAGCAACCCGCTCTTGCCGTACATCTTGTTCCATTGCAGCACCGAGTCCAGCGGATAAAAGAACGGCTCATAGTCCACCGTGGACGAGACTGTCTTGCCGAGTTGCTTGTTGTAATACGCCGTGTTGAACAAGCCGATGGTAAAGCGGTTCAACGCAAACTCCGGCAGGTCGACTGGAAACACCAGCTTGGGCTCCTTGCTCGGCTTCAGCGTGTCCGGCGTCTCCGAGTGCGTGCCCTGCATGAAAATCCCGCGCGCAAAGTTTTTTCCGGTCGATACACAATCGAGCCAGGCGACCGTGTACTCCACATCGGCCGCGGCCTTGGAGATGCTGAGGAATTCGTCGAATCCGACGAACTTATCTCCTCGATAGTTGATCTTGCGCGAAACGATCGGGCGCAGCCGTAGTTCAGCCCAGGTAATCAGCCCTGTCAGCCCCATGCCGCCGATGGTTGCGGAAAACCAGTCGCGGTTTTCCCGCGGCGAGCAGATCAGGCGCGACCCGTCCGAGCGCACCAGCTCGAAGCGCAGCACATGGCCCCCAAAGGTCCCGGCTACATGGTGGTTCTTGCCGTGGATGTCGTTGGCGATAGCGCCGCCAAGGGTGACGTACTTGGTCCCGGGCGTGACCGGCAAAAAGAAGCCGAGCGGCACGCCGAAGTCCAGAATCTCTGCCAGCGTCACGCCGGCCTCGCAGCGCAGGATGCCTGTAAGGGGATCGAAATGCAGCAGGTGGTCCATGCCGCGCGCGCCCAGCAGGGTTCCGTTCTCGAGCAAACAGCTGTCCCCATAACTCCGGCCCATGCCGACCGGAAGCATGGACGTTGCTGGAGCCTTGCGCAGCGGGAAGTCTGTCGTCCAGGAGAGTGGAGCCAGTTCGGCCTCAAGCGTTGGATACCGGCCCCAGGACTCAAATTGCGGACGAGCACTTTTCTTTGCCATGCGTTGCGGCTCCATTCCAGGCCGGGTGTATTCCCCGGGAACCGGATATTGTCTGTTGCGCTTGAGTGCAGGCGCGCGGCAAGGGGGTCGCGCGCGCTTCTGTAGTGCCTTTAGAGCACGGCCAGTACCGCGATTACCGCGACAACAGCACCGATCGCGAGGCTGGGCTTATCGGTGACCGCAAAGATGACCGGATCTTCGTCCATCTCGCCGCGCGAGGCTAGCAGCCAGACCCGGCTCAGCCAGAAGATCATCAGCGGGGTGATCAGCCAAAGCCGCTGCGGATGCCTGTAAAGCTGCGAGCCTGCCAGGCTGCTGATGTAAAAGGAAAAGACCACCACGGCCGCATAAGCCGCAGCTGTGCCAAAGGCGCGAAGCTGCTCGATATCGCTGGTGAGATAGCCGCGGCCGTTTGATACGGCCTGGCCCGCCGTGCGCAGGTTTTGCAATTCGCTAAAACGCTTGACCATGGCGAGCGAGAGAAAGAGGAAGATAGAGAATCCGGCCAGCCAGGGAGAGATCACGACCCGCTCTGCCTGCGCCCCGGCAAGGAGGCGAATGGTGTACAGACCGGACAGCAGCAGCACGTCGACCAGCACCACCCGCTTGAAATAGAACGAGTAACTTAGCGTGGTCGCCAGGTACAGCACCAGATACCCGAAAAAGCCGGACGCCAGCGCTAAAGCCGCAGCCAACGAGAGAGCCAGAAAGCCGGCCGAAATCAGCACCCCTGCCTTGGCTGACAGATCGCCCGAGGCGAACGGCCGGTAACGCTTTCGCGGGTGGCGCCGATCGGCTTCTATGTCCAGCAGGTCGTTGAAGATGTAGGTTGCCGAAGCGCACAGGCTGAAACAGAAAAACGCGACCAGCGCCTGCCCTACGCGTGTCGCCCCCAGGGTGTGGGCCAGGATCAGCGGCACAAAGATCAGGGCATTCTTCGCCCACTGGTGGAGGCGCAGTGCCTTGCGCAGGGTACGCGTCAAGGAAGACTTATCCTCAAACGTTGCCGCCACGCGGAACTTGCCTGCACGCATGGCTGCCTTGAGCGCCCCGTCTGGGTTGGCGACCATGGCCTGCTCGGCCGCGGCTAACAACGGCAAATCAGGACGCGCGTTGCCTATATAGTCAAAGCCCTGCTCAGGAAAGTGCTTTCTAAAGCTATCCAGCTTGTTGTTTCCGGTCAGGTTTGTTTTGCCGTCAGAGGCCAGAACGCCCGCAAACAACCCGGTGTGTTCCGCCACCCGCACTGCTAACGTAGTGTCCGCTCCCGTGGCCAGATAAAGCTTGCGCCCTTGTCCATGCTGCTGCTCAAGGTAGGCCATCAGAGGCTTGTTATAGGGCAGATGCGCTACGTCGAGCGCTACCCGCTTGGTCACCTGGTCCTTCAGACACGCCTTGCCCTTGCCGATCCAGCCGGGCACCCTGAGCAGATCGGCAGTGTGCGTTCTGACCATCACCAGCAGAGAATCGACCAGAGTGTCGCTCTTGACCAGTGTCCCGTCCAGGTCGACGCAAAGCGGTCGGCCCTGCTCCGTCGCGGCTGCGGACGCCTGCTCAGATGCGTCGATGGCTGAGAAGGAAGTGCGCATAGGCACGGTGAGTATACCATTCGGGCCGGGCAGCGCCTCGCCCGCCGGCACCCCGACTTAGCCTTAAGGCTATCTTCAGCGATGCGGGTTCGAGAGTTTGCGCCTCCCAAAGATCAGCTTTTTACCCTTTTTTATTACTGCAGGTTACGAAAGGAATGCAAAGCATGGACCCGATCTCGTAGACTTCGGTGTAACAAGGGCGGCAAGACCGTTCAACCGCCTCTTCCGATCGAGCTAACGTCGCCGGGCGCCTCTGCATCACCGCTCCTCCCCGCGTACTTTGCACGCCGCTGCACCTTTCCGGAGCGCGCTCTATGTCTACCGTCGCCATTGCCAGAGCTCCCTTCAAGGACATGCTTCCGCTGGGTCGCCTTTTGCGCATTGGAGCGGGACTGGTCTTGTTGTCGTATGCCGACGTGGCATTGAATGGCATCAGCTGGAGCCTCCACGGAGTCACCGTTCTTTGGCTACCTAACGGCCTGCTTGTGGGAGCCCTGCTCTGCACCCGGCAAAAGCACTGGCCGCCCTTTCTCGCACTCTTTTTCCTTATCGACGTCGTCACCAAGCTTTCTTTGCAAACGCCGCTCCTCGCGTCGGTCATCTTTACCTGTTGCAACCTGAGCGAGGTGCTTCTGGCGGCCATCCTCTGCTATCCGGCCATGGCGAGCAAGCCTGACCTGACGGAGGCAAAGCAGCTCCGGGCTTTTTTGACCTATGCCGTGCTGCTGGCTCCCGCAGCAGCTTCTGTGCTTGCCGCCCTGTATAGCCGGCTTGCCTTTGGAGGCTCCTTCCTCCAGACGCTGCGCATCTGGTTTGCGGCGGACCTGCTCGGCATCGCTACGGTCACGCCCCTGTACCTTTCTTTTCACCAAGGCTCGCGTCTGTTTCTCCGCTCCTATGCCGAGGCGGCGGGCCTGCTTTTGCTTCTTTGCGGTGTCAGCGCAGGTATCTTTCGCATGGCAGGCTATCCCATGCTGTGGGTGGTGCTGCTTTGCCTGCTCGCGCTCGGGGTAAGGTTAGGCTTTACTGCTTCGGCCATGGGTCTGCTCGCCGTGGCCTGTATCGGCGGCTACTACACCGTCACAGGGTATGGGCCGTTTCATCCTGTCGCGCGCGCTCCGCTTTCTGAGCGCATCTTCCTATTTCAATGCTTTATCGGTCTTTCCATGCTCGCCCTTTATGGTGCGGAGGTCGCGACGACCAGCAATCGGCGCATGCGCCAGGTGCTAGAGGCCAGCGAAACGCGCTTTCGCCTGCTCACCGAGGCTTCTCGCGACATCATCGTTCTGGCCGATATCCATGCGCGCCACCAGTATGTTTCTCCCGCAGTGACTGAGCTGCTTGGCTGGGAGCCGGACGAGCTGCTGGGGCGCCGCCTGGCTCACATCGCCTACCCCACAGACGCACGCCTGATTGAAGAGCAGCTACGCGATGCGGTCGCCGGCAAGCCGAGTTCCTCGCTCGCCTTTCGCTCCCCCCGGCGAGACGGTAGCTACCTGTGGCTGGAGGCTACGGTGCGCCTCATCCGCGATCGCGAAACCCAGGAGCCCAGCGGCTTTGTGTATGTGCTGCGCGATATCGCCGATCGCAAAGCAGCCGAGGAAAAGCTGCAACAAGCCGTCCGCGCGGCACAGAATCTGGCCATGCTCGACGGGCTGACCGGGGTGCCCAACCGGAGACTGCTGGATCAGGTGCTCCAGCAGGAATGGCTGCGCGGCATGCGTGAGCAGACGCCGCTGTCCCTCCTGCTGATCGATGTGGACCACTTCAAGCTGTACAACGACCTTTGTGGGCACCTCGCTGGGGATAACTGCCTGCGTGAGATCGCGCAACTGGCGCGCAGCGTGCTCAAGCGACCCTCTGACCTGCTGGCGCGCTATGGCGGCGAAGAGTTCGTGATCCTGCTGCCCAATACCGACCTGGCCGGCGCCAGGGTCCTTGCCGAGCAGGTACGAGGCTCCATTCGAGCCGCCGGCATCTCCCATCCAGACAACCCCACCGGCACAATCACGGTCAGCATCGGGTGCGCCGCAGTAACACCCCGCCCCGGGGGCAGCGTCGAAGCACTGCTCCTGGCTGCCGATACGGCCCTTTACCGGGCCAAGAGCGGCGGTCGCAACCGAGTCGAATCCAGTCAGCTCGGCAAAAGCAGCCTTCCTTTGCCACCCTCCTAGGTCTCGCGTCCGGCCTTCGGTCCCCGTTTCCGTTTGCTACCATCGCCGTCCGGCGACGAGGAGGGGACGAGCGGCCGCAGCACTTTGTCGGTGATCCCGTCAAAGTACACACATAGCTCCCTGCGTCGGTCGCGGCGCCGGGCATCGAAGAGATGGGAGTGGATACAATCAGCCACAGCCGTCAAGCGCGGCTGCGCTCCCACGGCCGGCTCACACAAGCGCTGCCGTTGCAGCGGCGTGCAAGCTGAGTAAAGGGGTGGAAGGCGTGTGCATCAAGGCCGCCGCGCACCGACAAAGGAGAGTGTTGCCATGCAGATAGAGGGCCGTGCTCTGCAGCAGAAGATCAATCTTGTCCTGGTTCACGGGGTTTGGAGCGATGGCTCCAGCTGGCGCGAGGTCATTACGCCGCTCGCGCACAGCGGGCACAGGGTTTACGCCGCGCAAATGCCGCTTACCTCGTTTGACGGCGATGTTGCCGCTGTGGAAAGGCTGCTCGATCATGTAGTGGGAGACGTGGTGCTTGTGGGCCACTCGTATGGGGGCGCCGTCATCTCGGCTGTCGGCGGGCACGAGAAAGTAAAAAAGCTGATCTACCTGGCTGCGTTTGCGCCAGACAAGGGCGAACCCCTCGGCTCGCTGCTCAGCTGGCACCCATCCGAGTCCGCGGTCGAGATGGGCCCCGATCAGCACGGTTTTGTGTGGGCTACGCCGGCCGTCTTTGCCGACGCCGTCGCGCAGGATCTGCACCGGGGTCTAGTCAATCTTGCGGTGGCCGTGCAGAAGCCTTACGCTCATCGGCTGTTTCTGGCCACGGTGCCTAACCCGGCCTGGAAGACCAAGCCTTCGGCCTACCTGGTCGCTACTGAGGATCGCATCCTCAGTCCGAAGACCCAGCAGGAGTTGGCGCAAAGGATCGGCGCGCGCACCCGGGAGATAGCGAGCAGCCACCTGCTCATCGCCTCGCACCCGGACGAGGTGGCCGAATTTATCCTGGATGCGGCCGCCGGGCTATAATTCCCGCCTGGCGCGCGGGCCAGGCTCTGCCCGACGCTAACGCCCTGCCGCGACTGGTGCCATCGCGGGCTCGTCTGCGCTTGTGCCCTGGGGGGTGGGCTTTTCAGGGTAGTACGCGTTAAGGACGTACTGCTCCAGCATGCGCTGCGTATTGAAAAAGGATCCGTTCAGCGCGATGGTCGATCGCATGATCCGGCACCACTGGCTACGCTGCTGGTGGTAGACAGGCAGAATCACCTGCTCCAGGTGATCGTAAAGCGACTCGGACTCGCCGGTTTCCGAATCGTTATCTTCAATCTCCCAACCGGTGACTCCCTCGATCCAGCCTTCGATCCACCATCCGTCCAGGATGCTCAGGCTCGGCACCCCGTTCAGCGCCGCTTTCATCCCGCTCGTCCCGGAAGCCTCATACGGCCGCTTGGGGGTATTCAGCCACAGGTCTACGCCGCCCGTGAGCAGCGCGCCCAGGCGCCACTCATAATTTTCAAGGTAAAGGATCTTCAGCAGCCCGTCAGAAAGCTGGTGCGCCAACTCGATGACGCGCTTGATCTTGGCCTTGCCCGGCTCATCCGCCGGGTGCGCCTTGCCGGCATAAAGAATCTGCAAGCCCCCGTACTTTTTCGCCAGCTCGACCAGCCTGTGCGGGTCGGTAAAGAGCAGGTCCATACGCTTGTAGGTCGCCGCCCGCCTGGCAAAGCCGATCGTGAATACCTCCGGGTCAAGCGTAACGCCGGTCCGCTCCCCCACCGCAGCCAGCAGGGTGCGCTTGGCCTCTGCGTGCGCCGCGGCTATCTCCTGCTCCGGGATGTCGATCGCATAGCGCAGCGTAACGTTGTCCTGCCGCCACCGGGGCAGATGTTTGTCGAACAAGGCCAGAAACGGGTCCGAGGTCCAGGTAGCCGCGTGCACCCCGTTGGTAATCGCGTCAATGGCGTACTCCGGGAACATGGAGCGCGAAACGATCCCGTGCTGCATCGCAACCGCGTTGACAAAGCGCGAAAACCGCAGCGCGACATAGGTAAGGTTAAGCAGGCCTTCATGCGTGCCGCCTGCGCGCTCCAGCAGTGTCGCCGTTTCCCTTCCCAGGATGCGATGCGCCTGCTCCAGCGAAAACCTGTCGTGGCCAGCGGGCACCGGGGTGTGGGTCGTAAACACACACCGGCTTCGGACCTCATCCATGTCCCGATCGCTCGCCGAGGAAAGGTCGCGTCCGCCGATCTGCTCCTTCAACAAGGCTACCGTCAACAAGGCTGCATGCCCTTCGTTCATGTGATAGACGGTCGGCTCATAGCCGAGCGCGGTGAGCATCCGTGCGCCGCCTATGCCGAGGATGGCCTCTTGCCGCAGACGGTAGTCGCCGTCGCCCCCATATAGCTTGTCGGTCAACTGCCGGTCGCGCGGGTCATTCTCTTCGAGATCGGTATCAAGCAGGTAGATCGCGATGGTGCGCCCGGTGATGCCCTCCAGGTAATGGCGAAGCGCCCGCACCGCGACTGGGCGGCCTTCCACTTCCACCGTTACGCGCGGCGCCTCCGCCTCGGTAAAGTTCTCTACATCCCACGGCTGCGCTTCTTCTGCCTGCTGCCCATCCGGCAGCAGAATCTGCCGGAAGTAGCCCTTGCGATGCGCCAGAGTCACTGCCACCAGCGGCAGGCCCATATCGGCGGCCGCGCGCAGCGTATCCCCTGCAAGCACGCCCAGGCCGCCGGAGTAGGTGTTCATCTCCGGATCGATCGCGATCTCCATGGAGAAGTAGGCGACCACAGCCTGTTCAGTATTTACATCGACAGATGTTCTATTCAGGAAACGCATTGGTACATACCATTCCGACTGGCCGGGGACCAATCTGTAAAGCCTAGCGCGTTGGATTCGACAGGCTTGTCTGGCGTAAGTCTACCAAGCGTTTGCATCCCTCCCTAATGCCGAAAGTGTGGACCCGCGCCCATGCTGTTGAAGCTGTTGATATAACAAAGGTTAGCGGCCCTGGCAGCAGGCCTTGTTTTTTGAGCGACCCGTGTGGCGAGCAGGTCTAAGCCGGCACACCCGGCTCGCTTTCTTGTTGCGTGCAGAGCTGCTTTGATCTCACCGCCATATCGCCGCACCTCCGCAGGAATAAGCTGTCACCCCTTGCAAGGTCAGAGTTAGACTGCCACACATGAAGTCCCGCGCCTTGCTCGCCGCTGCTTTCCTCCTGCTGCTGGTTTGCTCCTCTTCCTCGCCTCTCCGGGCGCAGGACTGGGCCAAACAGCGGCTCGACGCCTCGCCCCGTCACCGCGAATGGGTCCAGGTGCATGCCGGCGGACGCACCGTGCAAACCTACGTCGTGTATCCCGAGGTATCCGGAAAAGCGCCCGTTGTTGTCCTCATTCATGAGATCTTCGGCTTGAGCGATTGGGCGCGCGAGATGGCCGACGAACTCGCCGCGGCGGGCTACATCGTGGTCGCTCCGGACCTGCTCTCCGGAATGGGCCCGGGCGGGGGCGGCAGCAGCAGCTTTCCAGCGTCTCCAGGACCGGCAGGCGCCATGGGACACATGGATACCGACGCTACCGTCAAGGCTGTTTCTTCGCTTGACCCGGCGCAAGTTATGGGCGACCTCCAGGCCGTGGCCGATTACGGGAAAGCGCTGCCGTCTGCCAATGGCAAGCTGGCCGTGGCGGGCTTCTGCTGGGGTGGCGGTAAGGCCTTTGCTTTCGCCACCGCCCGCCCGGACCTCAATGCAGCCTTCGTCTTCTACGGACCGCCTCCGCCCGACGCCGCCATGGCAGCCATTCATGCGCCGGTCTACGGCTTTTACGCCGGCAACGACGCGCGTATCGGCGCCACCGTACCCGCAACCGTCGATGCCATGAAGAAGGCCGGCAAAGCGTATGAACCCATTACCTATGACGGAGCGGGCCACGGCTTTATGCGCGCCGGCGAGGCTCCGGACGCAAGCCCTGAGAACAAGAAGGCGCGTGACGAAGCCTTTACCCGGGTAAAGACCGAGCTGGCCAAGCTGCGTTAGCCAAGTGCCGGAGTCTGGATGCGCGCGAAAATCTCCGGCAGATTGACATGGATCGGCGTACCAGGCACTTCGAGACGGGTGGCAGCCGTCCAGGTCGACCCAATGCACATGCGGCCGGTGCGGGTTTGCGGGTCGATAATCCAGACCGTTTCCACACCCATCCGCTGATAATCGGCCGTTCGCTCCTCTGTGTCGGAGTATGTATCTCCCTCAGAAAGGATCTCGATGACAAGCAGTGGTGGTTCGGTAAGGATCGCCGGCTGAGGACCGGCTTTGAGAATGACAAGGTCCGGAATGCGCACACGCTTGCCCGCGACCCAGGTGCGCTGCTCCGTGCTTCCGGTTATGCACCAGCTCTCTTCGTGGTTTCCAAACCATTGCGCAAGAAGCCATTGCAGCCGTGCGTGTTCCCACTTGCCCACGTTCCGCTCCCGCAGTTCGCCGTCGATGTACTCGCAATCCGGACGATAGCTCGTCTTCAGGTACTCGGCCAGGGAGAGTTGCGTTTGGGTCGCCATCGTCAGCCTCACGTGTACGCGTAGTGTAAACCGCTGCCGGCGAGCCGAGTGGCGGCGGCGGGCATGTACTTACCGTGCCGCCTCCCTGAGCGCCTCGCCACACGCGGCCTTTTCCTTGGCATAAAAGCAAGGTCCCTTTGAGCAGCGTCTGAGAATCCAAAAGGTCTAAGGGCCTGCTTCTGCCTTGCCACCAAGATTTTGAGCTATCACACGCCTTCAATTACACCTGGTGCGCAGCATCGGAGGCGCGGCACAGATAAATCTCCGGCTTGATCCCGGTCTTCTCTTCATAAGCCTTACCCACCGCGGCAGAAAACGCGCCGGCAGCATCGTTCTCAACCAGGTTCACGGTGCAGCCGCCAAAACCGCCGCCGGTAAGCCGCGCCCCGACCAACCCCGGCTGTCGGTTCGCCAGCTCCACCATCAGGTCCGCTTCCGGGCAGCTCGCCTCAAAGTCGTCGCGGTAGCTGGCATGCGCCTTCGCCATCAACTCCCCTAGCAGCGGCAGGTTACCCGCTTCCAGCGCATCCGCGGCCGCAACTGCGCGCAGCGAATCCGTAATGATGTGCCGCGCGCGCCTCAGCACATTCGGCGGCATCTCGTGGCCCCACCTGGCCAGATCATCCGGCGTCGCATCCCGCAGCAAGACTATCTCCGGCCGATGCGAGCGCAGGATCGCCGTCGCTTCTTCCACCTCGGCGCGGCGCGTGTTGTATTCCCCGCCCGCATGCGAGTGCTTCACCATCGTGTTGCAGATCACCAGGCTCAGGTGCTCCGGGATCGGCGCCAGGCGAAACGCGAGCGAACGGCAGTCCAGCAGCAGCGCATGGTTGGCCGCGCCACAGCAGGCGATAAATTGGTCCATGATCCCGCAGTTCGCACCCACGTAGCTGTTCTCTGCCAGCTGCGCAAGCCGCGCCATCTCCTCACGCGGCAGCGTCGCCCCGGCAATGTGCAGAACAGCCAGCATGCTCGCAACCTCAATCGAGGCCGAAGAGCTCAACCCTGCACCCAGCGGTACATCGCCGATCAGCGTCAGGCTGAACGGCTTCACAGCAATGCCCTGCGCGCGCAGCACCGTAACTACGCCGATCGGGTAGTCCGACCAGTGGTGATGGCCCTTGGCCGGCAGCGTCGCAAGATCGTGCTCAACCGTCTCGTCAAAGTTGGCGGAGCGGATCACGAGCTTGCCGTCGTCCCTGGGGGTTACGGCAGCCAGCGTCGCAAAGTCGATGGCAGCCGGCATCACAAAGCCGCCCGCGTAGTCGGTATGCTCGCCAATCAGGTTGACGCGGCCGGGCGCCAGAAACACTGCGGGCTCCTCGCCAAAGTGTTTCCTGTGTTCTGCACTCAGTGCTGCAACGTCTTGCATGTGTCCTCGCCTGCCTATACTGTTACTGCGTGGGACGCTCGTTTGTCGATACGGCCCGCTGTTGCGCTCGGGCAGCGCGCTTGTTCACTTGCTCCTGGGCGTCACTTCCAGCAGCAGCTGCCAGCGCTGCTCTTCGCCGGGCGCCAGTTGCCTCGCAGCACCACGCTCGATCGCGCCTTGCAGCGCGTCTACCGGCGCCGTGCACGGCTCCAGGGCGACTGTAAACCCTTTGCGCGCCGTCACGGCATCCGGCCAGCCTCCATAGCAGATCCACAATCCCAGCCAGGGGTTCAGCTTCGGGTCAAAGCGCAGCGTCAGCCGTGTGCCCAGCGCACGACGCTCGATCGCGCACCATCCCTCTTTCGGAGCCGCCGTTACGATCTTGTCGCCCACTCCATCGGTCGGCTGCCCTACCGTCGTCAGGTCGATCGCTCCGCCGTCGCGGGCATCTGCGGTAAACGGCCACGCGTGCTTGCTCCCGGCCTCCCCCAGTCGCCCATTTGCCGAGGCTTCCGCGGTCACCTCTTCTACCGAGTGCGGCAGGATGATCCGGTCCCCGGGATCGACGGCGAACAATGGATGCGTAGACCACGCATACGGAACCGGCACGGCGCCCTCGTTGCGGATCAGGTAATCGAGCGCCACGCGCTCTCCTTCAAGGTCGATCGTCCGCTCAAAGCGGATCGGCAGCGAAGTGCCTGTGGCGCTCATGCGCAGGCTTTCGTCGGTCTGCTCATCGACGGTCCACTGCAAACGCCAATAGTCGCCGTGGTCGGGGATGGCAAGCTCCCCGCCCTCATGCTCAATCGTGCAACCGCCTACAGAAGGCAGACACTCGTCCCAGCCGCTGCCGTCGGCCTGGTCAAAGGGCATCGCCGGGGTGCGCAGTGCGTAGGGCTTGAGCGGGCCCTGCAACAGCTGGCCCCCGGCGTGGCCAGCCCACGGCAGCAGGGCAAGCGATGCGATTTTGCCGCCAAGCTGCGGGAGGACTACGGCCTTCAACGAGTCGGATTGAAGGGTGATGCGTTCAAGGGGCGAGGAGGCGGGCGTCACAGCGAAGATTTCTCCATAGGCTGCGTCTGGGGACGGCAACCTGGGTTGGCCAAAAAGGATGTGCGGCTAGGGCTGCGGGTTAGATGACGCGCGAATGAACGCAGCGACCTTGTCATGCAGTTTATGCAGCGAGTCGTCATGGATATAGACCATGTGCCCCGCCTCATAAAACTCATAGTCGATATTGCCCGTAAGCGAAGCGGGAATGGGCAGATGACGCTCCTCATACACAGCCGCAAAGAAGGGCGTCGCCAGGTCGTAGTAGCCGCCGTTCAGCATCACCTTGAGCCGGGGATTGGTCTTCATCGCCGAAGCAAGGTCGGGCTCCACATTGAGCGAGCCGCCCTCACCTTTGCCATGCTTCATATCCCAGGTAAAGCCGGGCACGCCGTAGGCCGAAGGCAAAAACGTTTGCCCCTCGCCATACTTCAGCTCATGCCGCACATACTCGTTGAACGTGGCGACATAAGCAGAGGAGATCGATGCGCTTTGCGGGTCGTACTCGGCCTCCGCACTCAGGGGGTCGATCGCCGGTCCGGCGAACCGCGTATCCAGTCGACCGGTGGTAATGCCGCTGGCGCCCTGCAGTTCCTTCTCAAAGAAGCCGCCGCTGATGCGCAGATCGGCCTGCACCAGGTAGTCCACCGGCAGCCCGGTATAGCTATGCAGCTTTTCAGCCACGCTCTGCTTTTCCGGCTGCGGCAGCGCAGTGCCTTCGCCCAGTGCGTGCGCGTAGTCGCCCATGGCAAAGGTTTCCACCTCGGCAAGGAACGGCTCGAGCGCGGGAGGCTGGTTCGGCAGCCGGTGGTGGTACCAGGCCGTGGCGGCATAGGTCGGCAGCGCTACCTCATACGGCAGGTCGACCCCGGGATTGGTGCGCGCTCCATCGATATCGGTTGCAAAGTTGAGAATCTGCGAAAGCAGGATCACCCCGTTCAGGTCGATATCCTTCCGGCTCTGCAGCATGTTGGCCAGCACCGCTGAGCGCGTCGTTCCGTAGCTCTCACCAAACAAGAACTTGGGCGAGTTCCAGCGTCCGTACTTGCCCAGGAAGCGAGGGATAAAGCGGGCAAAGGCAGCCGCGTCTTCATCCACGCCCCAAAAGGCCTTTTCCTTATCTTTCCCAAAAAGCCGCCCAAAGCCGGTCCCCGGCATATCGATAAAGACCAGGTCACTCACATCGAGCAGGCTGTTCGCGTTTTCAACCAGCTTGTAGGGCGCCGCCGGGGTGTGTTGTGCGTCAGCCGTAAGGACGCGCCGCGGGCCAAGCGAACCCATGTGCAGCCAGACGGTGGAGCTGCCCGGGCCGCCGTTGTAGAAAAACGTTATCGGACGCGACTCGGCGCGCTCGCCCGTCTTGAAGTAGGCCACATACGACATACGCGCCGTAGCCGGAGCTTCTGTCGGATCCTTGACCTCTTTGACGCCGCCCTGCATGCCGGGCAGCAGCTTGCCGTCGAGCCCCAGCAACGCGTCGTACGCGTCGGTGCTGCCCACCGTGAGGGTGCCCGCGACCGCCTGGTAGGCGATCTTCTGGCCGCCCGCCGTGACGCTGCTCGTCGTGAGGGAGTCGGGAATGGCTACGCCCTGGGTTGGCTTCAGCATCTCGTCCCCTTGCGGCCCTTGAGCCGCCTGACCAGCCGCGCAGAGCGGCAGCATCACTGCAGCCGAAGTAAAAGCGAGGCGGGCAAAGGTTTGGTGGAGGCGGGGCG